>NZ_JAXOJH010000005.1:0-240083 GCF_036663655.1 Sphingomonas flavida | reverse complement strand
ATACAAAAACCCATTCACAATTTCCCCCTTCTCGCGGGGTGGAGCAGCCCGGTAGCTCGTCAGGCTCATAACCTGAAGGCCGCAGGTTCAAATCCTGCCCCCGCAACCATTACGCCAACAACCAAACCGCCTCAGGATCTCCCGAGGCGGCTTTTTTGTGTCTTTTTTTCGTGGCTTAGAGCGGTTTCCAATCAGTCTGCAACGTAGCCGGCGGTAGCCAAGTAGTTGGTGCACTCTTGTGGCGGCTAGAGGTCGAGGATGCAACTGATGGCGTCCCACAGGCCGTGGATGGTGCGCTCGGCAGCCTTGCGCAGCTGCGCCTTGAGCTTGGAGAACGCCTGCTCGATCGGGTTGAAGTCTGAGCTGTAAGGTGAAAGGAAGAGCAGCGTGGCGCAAGCCGCTTCGATGGCGTCACGCGCTGCGGGCGCCTTGTGGCTCGACAGGTTGTCCATGATGACGATGTCGTCGGGAGAGAGGTCGGGCACCAGCACCTGGCGAACATAGCCGACGAACGCGTCACGTTTGATCGGGCCGTCGAGCACCATCGGCCCCACCATACCGGTGCGGCAGCCAAGACCTCGTTCATTCTGATGCTCGCGCTGCTGATCGGTGCCGGTGCCTCCGCCTTTGGCGCAACGTCGGCCGTGCGCCGCCGCCTGCGCTGAGTACCCGCGGCGGCCTGACGTATCGGGCCCGCTGCACCCCTTTTGGAAGAGGAGATCGCCATGACCAAGAAGATCGCTCTGGGTGCCACCCTGTTCGCCGTGCTGACGCTGACGGCCTGCAACACCGTCGACGGCGCGGGCCGCGACTTGCGCTCGGCCGGGGCGGCCGTTTCGGACGCTTCGGGCCAGGAAAAGCCGAGGAAATAAGCCAGGCGTCTCCTCTGCAAGGGGAACGGCAAAGCTGACGGAGGGGGATAACCACGAGCGGGGACACCCCTCCGTCAGGGCTTCGCCCTGACACCTCCCCTTTTAGGGGAGGAATTCCTTGGGCCTTCGGGCGGCGCATCCGTCTCGACCAGTTCGACCACCTCGAACCGGTAGCCGACCCACCCCCTTTGCCGGACCGCTTCGGCCATCGCGGCATCGTTGGCCATCGCTGCCTTGCGCGACTTGGCATGGCCCCAGAACACTTCGGTCTTGCCGCTGCCCAGATCGGCGACGATCCGCCAGTAATGGGTGAAGGGCTGCGAGGTCGGGCCGATCGTCTTCACATAGCCATCGGCCATGGTTGCCGTCAGATAGCGGTTCTTGCGTGCCATGGCCGCTCCTTAGCGCAGTTTGAGGGCCTTGCGCGGACGCCTTGCGCCGCCCCGCGCGCACCAAAGGGTGAAAAGCGTGTCCGCGGGCTTGGCGGAGCGGCCCCCCGACGCTTAGATGGGCCCTATGTGGCAACTCTATCAATTCCCGCTCTGTCCCTTTTCGCGCAAGGTCCGGCTGTTGCTGGGCGAGAAGGGCGTGGGTTACGAATTGGTCCGCGAGTCGCCCTGGCAGCGGCGCGACGAATTTCTCGACATGAACCCCGCCGGGCAAACCCCGGTGATGGTCGATGAGGAGCGCGGCGTCCTGCTGGTTGACTCCATGGCGATCTGCGAGTTTTTCGAGGAAACGGTCGAGAAGTCGGCGATGATCAACGGCACCGGGGTCGGCCGCGCCGAGATCCGGCGGCTGGTGACGTGGTTCGACACGCATTTCTATCAGGACGTGACCGGCCCGCTGCTCCACGAACGCATGGTCAAGCGCGTCGCGCGCACCGGCAGCCCCGATGCCAAGGGGCTGCGCGAAGCGATGAAGGCCGCGGTCGGGCATCTCGACTATACCGACTATCTGCTCGACCATCGCAACTGGCTGGGCGGCGCGACGATGAGCCTGGCCGATCTGGCGGCGGCCGCGCAGATTTCGGTCGCCGACTATCTGGGTGGTATCGACTGGAAGGGGCATGAGCAGACCGCGCGCTGGTATCGCGGGCTGAAGAGCCGCCCCTCCTTCCGCCCGCTGCTGTCCGAGAGGATGGAGATGGTCACGCCGCCGTCGCATTACGACAATGTCGACTTCTGACTCGCCCGCCGCCCGCATCGGGATCGACGACTTCCTGGCGGTCGACATCCGTGTCGGCACCGTCATCGCCGCCGAACCCTTTCCCGAGGCGCGCAAGCCCGCGATCAAGCTGACCATCGATTTTGGCGAGGGGCTGGGGGTGAAGCGATCCTCGGCGCAGATCACCCGGCACTATACGCCGGAAACGCTGGTCGGGCGGCAGGTGGCGGCGGTCGTCAATTTCCCGCCGCGCCAGATCGGGCCGATGATGTCCGAGGTGCTGACGCTGGGCTTTCCCGATGCGGATGGAGAGGTGGTGCTGATCGCGCCCGATCTGGCGGTGCCCAATGGGGGGCGTTTGTTCTGAGGGTTTCCCTTGGCCTTCGACTTCGCTCAGGCTGAACGGAAGTGGGGGACGGGTACTGAGTACTCAACCCCGTTCAGGCTGAGCGAAGTCGAAGCCCACGCCCCACGCTAACCCCTTGGCTTTCCAAAACTGTTAGCCTTACCATTTCCGCTTGCGCCTGCCGGGGCAAAGCGTACCATCCCCCTCCGACCGCAGGACAAACCCGCGGAGGACAGGAGGGGATATGAAGACCAATCGCTGGGCCAGCCATGCGCTGGCCGCTTTGCTAGCGCTCTCGGTGGTGGCACCTGCCGTGGCGCAGGGCGACAGGATGGCACCGATCGCCATACCCGCGCAAGCAACCGCCATTCCGCTGAACACCGGGCCATTGCCCGGTGCGACCGTGAAGGAAAGCTGGCACAGCCAGTATAACAGCGTCTTTGCCCGCAACGTCACGCAAGCGACGTTGACGCCCTTCCTGCCCGATCCCGCCAAGGCAACCGGCACCGCCGTCATCGTCGCGCCGGGTGGTGGTTTCCGCACCTTGTCGATGCAGAATGAAGGGTGGGACGTGGCCAAGGCGCTGGCCGATCGTGGTATCGCCGCCTTCGTCCTGAAATATCGGCTGAACCAGACGCCCGCCGATATGGGCGAATTCGAAAAGTCGATGACCGCGATGTTCTCCAGCGTGGCACGCCCCGCATCGCGCCCCAGTCCGGAGGACGCGCTGAAGGGCCTCGCCCCCCAGATCGCCGACGCCCGCGCCGCCTTCGCGCTGGTCCGCCAGCGGGCGGGGGAGTGGAAGGTCGACCCCGACCGGATCGGCATGGTCGGCTTTTCGGCGGGCGCGATGCTGACCGTGGCGACCGTGCTCGACGGACAGGCCAGGCCTGCCTTTATCGGCGACATCTATGGTCCGCTCCAGCCGATGACGGTGCCCGCCGACGCGCCGCCGATGTTCGCCGCGATCGCCGCCGACGATCCGCTGTTTTCGGGCAAGGGCTTCGGGCTGATCGATGCCTGGATGGCGGCGAAGAAGCCGGTCGAGTTCCACCTGTACGGCCGGGGCGGCCACGGCTTCGGCATGTATCCGAAGAAGACGACCAGCACCGGCTGGTTCGACGCCTTTTATCGCTGGATGGTGATGGAGGGGTTCCAAAAGGCCAATTGATCCTCCCCTGCAAGGGGAGGGGAACCGCCGCGTAGCGGTGGTGGAGGGGGCACGCCACAGAGGGAATCGCGGGAGGAGCCCCCCCCTCCACCGCCCTGCGTGCGGTCCCCCTCCCCGTACCGGGGAGGATTATTCGATGCTCTTCGACGCCTGCTCGAACAGGTCCTTGGACAGGCCGGGCGTGCCGACGATACGGATCAGCTCGGCACACATCAGGCGCGACCGCTTGGTGTCGAATCGGCGCCAGCGGCCGAGCGGCGGCAGCAGCTTGGCCGCCGTCTGCGGGTTCAGCCGGTCGAGCGCGATCAGCTGGTCGGCCAGGAAGCGATAGCCCGCGCCGTCTGCGGCGTTGAACGCGCGCTGGTTGACCCCGAACGCCCCCAGCAGCGCGCGCGCGCGATTGGGGTTGGCGAGGGTGAAGTCGGGATGCTCGGCCAGCCGCGTGACCTGCGCACCGGTATCGTCGCGCGACGACAAAGCCTGGGTCTGGAACCATTTGTCGAGGACCAGCGGATTGTCGGCATAGCGGGCGTGGAAGCGGGCCAGCGCCTCCTCGCGCTCGGACGCATCCGAACTGACCAGCGTGGTCAGCGCCGCCTGCCGGTCGGTCATGTTGTCCGCCGCCTCGAACTGCGCGAAGGCCAGGGCGGCGGCATCCTCTGCCCCGCTGGCGGCGATATAGCCCAGCGCCACGTTGCGCAGGCGGCGACGTCCCTTGGCGTCGGGCGAATAGACATAGGGCCCTTGCGCCATTTCGGCATAGAGCCGCCGCCAGGTCGGCTCCAGCGCCTGGCCCAGCCGGGTGCGCAGCGCCTCGCGCGCGATATGGATCGCGTCGGGATCGACGGTGACGAGCTGATCGCCGATGAAATTCTCGGACGGCAGCAGCACCGCCTCGGCCAGGAAGGCGGGCTCCAGCCCCTCGGCGTTCAGGGTGCGGGCGACCGCGTCGATCACCGCCTCGGCCTCGACCGTGCCGTGGATCGTGCCCGCGACCAGCGTGTCGAGCATCAGCTGCTGCATCGCCTCGTACCGGGCGAAGGGATCGTCGTCATGCGCCGACAGAAAGGCCAGATCCGCAGGCGTCCGGTCGCTCTCGATCACGATGGGGGCGGAAAAGCCGCGATTGATCGACAGGACGGGCCGCTCGGTGATCGCCTCGAAGGTGATCGTCTCGGCCACCTGGTCGAGCAGGATCAGCTTTTCGTCGGTCAGCGGCCGACCGGTCTCCGCACCGAACAGCCGAACCTTCAGCGGGAGCAGCATCGGCTGCTTCACGCTTTGCCCCGGCGTGGCGGGAACATGCTGCGCCAGGCGAAGTTCGGCACGGCCGCCGCCGGGTTCGTGGGTAAGCCCCGCCGCGACGCGCGGCGTGCCCGCCTGGGAATACCAAAGGCGGAATTGCGACAGGTCGACGCCGCTCGCTTCCTCCATGCAGGCGACGAAATCCTCGCAGGTGGCGGCCGTACCGTCGAAGCGGGTGAAGTACAGGTCGGTGGCGGCACGGAACCTGACCGGGCCCAGCATGGTCGCCATCATCCGGATCAGCTCGGCACCCTTGTTGTAGATGGTGGCCGTGTAGAAATTGCTGATCTCGATATAGCTTTCGGGGCGCACCGGGTGCGCCAGCGGGCCGGAATCCTCCGGGAACTGGCTGGCGCGCAGGCCGCGCACATCCTCGATCCGCTTGACCGCGGCCGAACCCTGGTCGGCGGAGAAGCATTGGTCGCGATAGACGGTGAAGCCTTCCTTCAAGGAAAGCTGGAACCAGTCGCGGCAGGTGATCCTGTTGCCCGACCAGTTGTGGAAATATTCGTGGGCGACGACGGCGGCGATCGCGTCATAGTCGTAATCGGTCGCGGTGTCGGGATCGGCCAGGATGTAGCGGCTGTTGAAGATGTTCAGCCCCTTATTCTCCATCGCGCCGAAGTTGAAATCGTCGACCGCGACGATGTTGAACACGTCCAGGTCGTATTCGCGACCATAGACCCGCTCGTCCCAGGCCATGGACAGCTTCAGCGCCTCGAGCGCGTGGTCGGTCTTGGCGAGATCGGCGGCGCGGACCCAGATGCCCAGATCGACGACGCGGCCACTCATCGTGGTGAAGGTGGACGCATTGACCGCCAGGTCGCCCGCGACCAGCGCGAACAGATAGGACGGCTTGGGGAAGGGGTCGTGCCATTCGGCCCAGTGCGTGCCGTCGTCGTTCATCCCCTTGGCCACCGGATCGCCATTGGCGAGCAGCACCGGGAAACGCCGGGCATCTGCGGTCATGCGCACGCGGTAGACGCTCAGCACGTCGGGGCGGTCGGGGAACCAGGTGATGCGGCGAAATCCTTCGGCCTCGCACTGGGTGCACAGATTGCCGCCCGAGGCATAGAGGCCCATCAGCTGCGTATTGCGGTCGGGGGCGATGACGACATGGGTCTCGACGACATGGGCGTCGCCGGGCAGGTCGATGACCAGCTGTTCGCCCTCGATCCGCCAACCCTGGCAGTCCACACCGTCGACCATGACCGACAGCGGCGTCTGGCCCGCCCCGTCCAGGCGCAGTGGTTCGCCGTGGGGGCTGTGCCGCTCGACAGTCAGCGTGGCGCGGACGTGCGTCTCGGACGGGTCAAGCGTGAAGTCGAGCGACACCTGCGGCACGGCCCAGGCGGGCGGGCTGTAATCCTCGCGCCGGATGGCGGCGGGGGTCATGCTGGGCTGGGCGGCGCTGCGCTGAATGTCCATGGCCGGACTATAGCCCGTCCGGTGTTCGCAGGCCCATGAAAATCGACGTGCCATGGCGGCGGGCGGGGGTTGATCGTGCAAGGCGGCGTGTTACGCCTGTGTCATATCCTGTCCCGAAAGGTCCTGCATGTCGCGCATGACGGCTCTGCTGCCGCTTCTTCTCCTGTCCACCGCCGCCCTCGCGCACGATCACGATCATGGCTACGACCATATTCAGGCCGCCCCCGCCCCGACGGCCAGCCCCGCGCCGCAGCGCAGCGCCGCCGAACGCAATGCCATCGTCACCGCCGCGCTGCCCGAGGATCAGGCCGCGATGAAGGCGCATGTGATGTTCCTGGCATCCGACGCCATGGCAGGGCGCGAGGCGGGGACGCGCGACTATGACATCGCCGCGCAATATGTCGCGGCGCAATTCTATGCGGCGGGCCTGCGTCCCGGCGGCGACGATGGCGGCTTCCTGCAGAAGGTGCCGCTGGTCGCGTACAACGTCGCCGACAAGGGCAGCGCGATGTGGACGCCCGCCGGTGGCCAGGGCCAGGAACTGGTCTTCGCCGAGGACTTCGTGCCGTCGCCCGTGCCCGACAAGCGCGAGACGAGCGTCAGCGCGCCGGTCGTCTTCGTCGGTTACGGCATCGACGCCGCGCAATATGGCCTGAACGATTACAAGGGCGTCGATGTGCGCGGCAAGATCGTCGCCTTCGTCCCCGGCACGCCCGAAGGGCTGGACGGCGAGGCGCGCGCCTTCTTCGGCTCGGCGGGCAACAAGGCTTCGCTGGCGGCGGCCAGGGGCGCGGTCGGCGCGATCCAGATCGACATGCCGCGCGCCGGACCGCGCCAGCGGCCCTTCGCCGCGCTGGCCCGCTTCTACAATGCGCCGCGCGTGACCTGGGCGAACCCGGACGGCACCGCGCATGCCATGACCCCTTCGACCCCGGTGCTCGGCACCCTGTCGCAGGCGGGCGCGGCCAAGCTGTTCGGCAAGGACTGGGACGCGGTGATGAAGGCCGCCGTCGCGCCGAAGCCCGCCTATAAGCCGCTGGTCGCGCGCGGCACGATGACCGTCGCATCGAAGACCAGCTTCAAGCCGATGGACAGCAGCAACGTCATCGGCCTGATCCCGGGCAGCGACCCGAAACTGAAGAACGAGGTGGTCGTCCTGTCGGCGCATCTCGACCATATCGGCACCAATGAAGGCGGCAATGGCGACCGGATCAACAACGGCGCGCTCGACAACGCGATCGGCATCGCCAGCCTGATCGAGGAGGCCAAGCGGTTCAAGACCGCCGCCACCCCGCCCAAGCGCACCGTGATGTTCTTGGCGGTGACGGCGGAGGAGAAGGGCCTGGTCGGCTCCGACTATTTCGCCAACCACCCGACCGTGCCGCTGAAGTCGATCGTCGCCGACGTCAATCTCGACATGCCGATCCTGACCTACAAGTTCGAGGACATGGTGGTGTTCGGCGCCGATCGCTCGACGCTGGGCCCGATCGTGCGCAAGGCGGTGGGAGCGATGGGCCTGCCCGTCGCACCCGATCCGATGCCCGAGGAGGGGATTTTCGTACGCTCCGACCATTTCCGCTTCGTGCAGAAGGGCACCCCCTCGGTTTTCCTGTGGCCGGGTCAGGCCGGGCCGGGCAAGGCGGCGGTCGAGGACTTTATGAGCCACCGCTATCATCGTCCGGGCGATGAGGTCGACCAGGGCATCGACTGGAGTCAGGGGCCGCGCTTCGTCAGCGTGAACTACGCGATCGCCCGCGAGATCGCCGACGCGCCCGAGCGGCCGGTGTGGAACAAGGGCGATTATTTCGGCACGCTCTACAAGGGACCGATGGCGAAGTGAGGAACGGGAGCGTTTCGGCTGTTTGAAGCCAAACCTCCCTCCCGTCCGTTCAGCCTGAGCGTAGTCGAAGGCCAAAGGGATGGCCTTTGCCAAGTGGCTCGTCGGGGACGTGCACTTCGACTTCGCTCAGTACGAACGGAGGTAGGGTGAGTAAGTTGTTCGTCTTCGGCATGGGCTATGCCGCCGGTCATCTGGCGGCCTTGCTGGAAGGGCGCGGCTGGTCCGTTGCGGGAACGACGCGTGACGGTCGCGGCGGCACGCTGCGTTTCGACGACCGCGCGCGCGTGGAGGCGGAGATCGCCGCCGCCACGCATATCCTGTCTTCGGTCCCTCCCGAAGGAGAGGCGGACCCGGTGCTGGTCGCCTATGGCGCGCATCTCGTGAAATCGGATGCCTGGCTCGGCTATCTGTCCTCGACCGGCGTCTATGGCGATGCGCGCGGCGCGTGGGTGGACGAGACGGCGGCGATCGGCTCGGGGCGGCGCGTCGCGCGGGCGGTGGCGGATGCCGACTGGCAGGCCCTGGGCGCGCGGGTGTTTCGCCTGCCCGGCATCTATGGTCCCGGCCGCTCGCCGATCGACCGGGTTCGAGCCGGTCGTGCGCACCGGGTCGGGCTGACCGGACAGGTGTTCAGCCGGGTGCATATCGCCGACATCGTGTCGGGCGTGATCGCCGGGTTCGATGGCCCGGCCGGGGCGTACAACCTGGCGGACGATCACCCTTGCGACCAGGATGCGGTCGTCGCCTATGCCGCCGAGCTGGCGGGCCTGCCGCCGCCGCCGCTGGTGCCGCTGGACAGCCTGTCGGCGGCGGCGCGCGGTTTCTATGCCGAGAACCGGCGCGTGGCGAACGGCAAGGCCAAGCGGGTGCTGGGCTGGCGCCCGCGCTATCCCGATTACCGGTTGGGCCTGCGTGCCCTGAGCGCGATGACCAGCCCGATCGCGGTCACGCCCGCACCCGCGCCCGCCAGCAGCGACCAGCGATAACCTTCGAACACCGTCGACAGGCTCATGGCGATGACGGGCACGATGACGCTGGAATAGGCCGCCTTGGCCGGGCCGATCGTGCGCAGCACGCGGTAATAGAGTGGGAAGGCCAGCGCGGAGGCGAACAGGCCGAGATAGAGGATGCCCAGGATATAGCCCGCGCGCATCTCGAACGCCGGCGGGCCGTTCAGTGTATAGGCGATGACGGCGTCCAGCGCCGATCCCACCAGCATCGCGATGCTGAGGGTCGCATGCATCGGGAAACGCTTGGCGGTGTTGGTCGCCTGCATGACGTTCGCGGTCGAGGCGGACAGGATCGCGACGATGGTCAGCGCGATACCGGTCAGCGCGCGGGCGGGTCCGGCGGGATCGACCCGCGCCTCGTGCACGAACAGGAGCGCCGCGCCCGCCATGGCGATCCCCGAGCCGACCAGCAGCTGCCGCCCCATGCGCTGGCCCAGGAAGATGCGCGCGAACGCGGCATTGGGGATCAGCAGCATCGCAAAGACGACCGCGACCAGGCCGGAGGTGATGTACCCCTCCGCATGATAGACGAAGTTGAAATTGAGCACGAACTGGAACAGCCCGATCCCGGCGGCGAACAGCCAGCCGGTGGTGCCCAGGCGAAAACTCTCGCGCCGGGCCAGCGCAAAGGCCCCCATGGCGAGCCCGCCGATCAGGAAGCGATAGCTGACCGACCAGGTGGCGGGCACGACCGAGATCTGGTCGCGGATGACGAGCCAGGTCGAACCCCAGATCAGCGTGACGATCGCAAAGGGGATCAGGACCGCGGCGCGGGTCGAGCGGGGGCCGGTGTCGAACGAACTCATAAGGCGGCGATCGCGTCGGCGAGGCGGCCGACCGCGCCCGCATCGGTGTCCCAGGCGGTGACGAGGCGGATCTCGCCCTCCGCCCAGTCATAAAAGTCGAAACCTAGCGCGCGCAGTTTCGCGGCCTCGTCGGGCGTGGCGCGCAGGAAGACCTCGTTCGCCTCGACCGGGTGGATCAGTCGGTCGCCCGCCGCCGCGCCCAGCCGTTCGGCACAGGCATTGGCGAGCGCGCCGTTGGCGATCCACAGATCGTCCTCGACCATCGCCAGCACCTGCGCGGCCAGATAGCGGCCCTTGGACATCAGCAGCCCGGCGCGCTTGCGGCGGCGGCGGGTCGCGTCGATCAGGCCGGGCTTGAAGAAGACCAGCGCTTCGGCACTCATCGCCCCGTTCTTGACGAAGCCGAAGGACAGCGCGTCGACCCCGGCCTGCCAGGTCAGCGCGGCGGGGGTGCAGCCCAGCCGGGCGACCGCATTGGCAAAGCGCGCGCCGTCCATGTGAAGCGCCAGGCCGCGTTCCTGCGCGAAGTTGCCGATCGCGGCGACCTGGTCGGGGTTGTAGACGCGGCCATATTCGGTGGCGTTGGTGATCGAGATCGCGTGCGGCTGCACCCGGTGGACGTCGTTGGCGATCGCGTCGACCACGGTCCGGATCGTGTCGGGGGTCAGCTTGGCCCCCTCGCCATCGGCCAGCATCAGCTTGGCGCCGTGGGTATAGAATTCGGGCGCGCCGCCCTCGTCATTCTGGATGTGCGAGTCGCGGTGACAGACCACGCCGCCATAGGGCGGGCAGAGCGCGGCCAGCGCCAGGCAGTTGGCGGCCGTCCCGGTGGGCACCCACAGCGCCTCCACCTCGGTCCCGAACAGATCGGACAAGCGCGCGTCCAGCGCCCTGGACCAGCGGTCGCCGTCATAGGGGCTGTCCATCTGGTCGGCACCGGCGATGGCGGCCATCACCTTGGGGTGGATACGGGCGGCATTGTCCGAGAAAAAGCGCATGGCCCCAGCGTTTGGGGGAGGCGGCGGATCAGGTCAACACCGGTGCCCCATCGAGGGGGGCAGCGAGGGGGGGGGCTGTCGAGAGGGTGACACCCCTCCGTCAGGCCTTCGGCCTGCAACCTACTCCTTGCAGGGGAGGAACATGCCGCCACAAGCGCTCCCCCTCCCGCAGGCGGGAGGGGACACCGCCAGCGATGAATCCCCAAGCTCGCCAAAACCCCGCTGATCCCCTGGCCGAACGGAAGCACCGATCGACGTTCGCCGCCGTCAGCTTGGCAAGCTTCTGCCCTACTCCTCGCCACCATCGCCTTCGTCGGGCCCACGGCGGTCGTCGGGGCGGCGATCGTCGGGGCCGGGGCCGACGGTGATCGACCCGTCCTCGCCAGTGCGCAGGTCGATGCCCAGCCCCTGGATGATCTCGCCCACCGGGTCGGCTTCTACGGGCACGGCGTCTTCGTCTAGGCCGTTGGTGATCGCGTCCGGATCGACCTCTTGCTGCACCACCGGCGCGGGCACCGGCGGGATGTCGAGCGCCGACTGCATGAAGGCACGCCAGATGCGCGCGGGCACGCCGCCGCCCGACAGGCCGGGATTGGGCGTATTGTCGTCATTGCCGACCCACACGCCCACCACCAGGTCGCGCGCGAAGCCGACGAACAGCGCGTCGCGCGAATCCTGCGTCGTGCCGGTCTTGCCATAGGCATCGACGGTCAGCAGCGCCTGCCGCCCCGTCCCCGTCTTGATCGAGGAGGACAGCAGGTCGAGCATCCCGTCATGCACCGCCGAGGAGAAGCCCGTCTTGCGATTGGTCAGCGACTGATACCAGCCCTTGTCCTTGACGTCGGACAGGCCGCGCGCGGCGACCGGATAGCTTTCATTGGCGACCGCGGCATAGGCGGCGGTCAACTCCAATAGGCTGACAGTCGAGGTGCCAAGGCCGATCGTCGCCTCGTTGGGGATCGGCGTCGTGATGCCCAGATCGCGTGCCGCCTTGATGACCGACTTCACGCCGACCGCCTGGGTCAGCCGCGCGGCGGCGACGTTGGACGAGCGGGCAAAGGCCTGGCGCAGCGTGATCTTGCCCAGATAGCGGCCATCGGCGTTGCGCGGCTTCCACCCGGCGATATCGACGGGCTCGTCCTCGATCGTCGAGTCCGGCGTCATGCCCGAGCGCAGTGCGGCAAGGTAGACGAACAGCTTGAACGCCGATCCGGGCTGGCGGCGGGCCTGGGTGGCGCGGTTGAACGGGCTCTTGGAATAATCCTTGCCGCCGACCATCGCCACGACGCGGCCATCGGGGCGCATCGCGACCAGCGCGACCTGCGCCTGGTTCAGCCCGGCGCTGCGCACCGCGCGCTCGGCAACCCGCTGCAACCGGGGATTGAGCGTCGTCTGGACGGTCGCCTCGGTCTTGATCTCGCCCGCCTGGTCGCGCGCCTCGGGCAGCACCCAGTCGGCGAAATAGGTGCCGCTGGGCAGCGTCTCGGGCCGGGAGGCGAGCACGCGTTGCGGCTGGACGGCGTCGGCCTCGCGCTTGGTCAGGAAGCCCGCATCCTCCATCGCCGCCACGACGACGGCCTGGCGTGCGCGCGCGCCCTTCAAATTGGTGGTGGGGGCCAGCCGCGACGGCGCCTTGACCAGTCCCGCCAGCATCGCCGCCTGGCCGATGTTCAGCTTGTCGGGGGTGCGGCCGAAATAATGCTTCGAGGCGGCGGTGATGCCGTACACATTGTCGCCGAAATAGACGTTCGACAGATAGCGCGAGAGGATCTCGTCCTTCGTCAGCCACGCCTCCAGCCAGAAGGCGATCATCGCCTCGCGGATCTTGCGGCCCGCCGTGCGGTCGGAATCGAGAAAGGCGTTCTTCGCCAGCTGCTGCGTGATGGTCGAGCCGCCTTCGCGCACGCCGCCCGATCCGAAATTGTGCCAGGCGGCGCGCAGGATGCCGCGCGGGTCGACGCCCCAGTGCGAATAGAAGCGCCGGTCCTCGATCGCCATGAACGCCTCGCGCACATGGGCGGGCAGCTTGGCCGCGTCGACCGGTGCACCGATGATCGAACCGCGCCGCGCGATCGGCGTACCGTCATCGGCGGTCAGCGTGATCGAGGGCGGGGTCGGCGGCTGGAGCGAGCGCGACAGCGGTGCGGTGATCGCCAGCCAGATGATCGCGATCACCAGCAGGATGATCCCCGCGCCCAGCCCCCGCATGATCCACCGGCCCCAGCGGATACGACGACGCGGGCGCCCCGTCTCCGGCGGTTCGTCGTCCGAGCCGAAGGACCAGCTCTGCGTCTCGGCGTCGTAGAGCGGATAATGGGGCCCGACCGGCTCGTACGGACGGTCCAGCGGGGTGCGGTCGGGATTGAACGGATCGGGGCGCATTACAGGGTTCCGGCGGTCGGCCACTCGCGTGTATTGCTCAACCAGAACACCGCGCGCAAGCTCATGCACGCGTTTACCCTGTTTGCGGCACCTCGGGCAAGCGGTCCGCGGGGGGCGTGTCCTGGATCAGCCCGGCGCGGTGCGCGACGATGGTCGGGACCAGCGCCTGGCCCGCCACGTTGATCGCGGTCCGCCCCATGTCGAGGATCGGATCGATCGCCAAGAGCAGCCCCGCGCCCTCCAGCGGCAGGCCCAGCGTCGACAGGGTCAGCGTCAGCATCACGACCGCGCCGGTCAGCCCGGCCGTCGCCGCCGAGCCCAGCACCGACACCAGCACGATCAGCACATAATCGCCGACATGCAGCGGCAGGCCGTAATATTGCGCGACGAACAGCGCCGAAATGGCGGGATAGATGGCGGCGCACCCGTCCATCTTGGTGGTCGCGGCAAAGGGTACGGCAAAGGCCGAATAGGCGCGCGGCACGCCTAGCCGCCGCTCGACCGCATCCTCGGTGACGGGCAGGGTGGCGATCGACGAGCGCGACACGAAGCCCAGCTGGATCGCGGGCCAGGCGGCGGCGTAGAAGCGTTTCGGCGACAGCCCGTTGGCCAGAAGAAGTAGCGGATAGACGACGAACAGCACGAGGCCGAGCCCGATATAGACGGCCAGCGCGAAGCTGCCGAGCGCGGACAGCGACTGCCACCCATAGCGCACGATCGCATTGCCCAGCAGCGCGCCCGAGCCGATCGGGGTCAGCCGGATGACCCAGGACAGGATGCGCCGGAAGATGGCGAGCGCGGAGGCGTTGAACGACAAAAAGCCCTCGCCCTTGTCGCCCACCCGAACGGCGGCGACGCCGATCGCGACCGCCATGACGATGATCTGCAGGATGTTGAACGACAGCCCGGTCTTGAGCGCGCCGTTATCGCCCGCGCTGGTCGAGGCGGACAGGCCCAGGATATTGGACGGGATCAGCCCGCGCAGGAAGTCGAGCCAGGAACCGGCCGTGTCGGGCCTGACCGCGCTGCCCGGTGCGATGCCCGCATGGAGGCCGGGTTGCAGGACGGTGCCCAGGGTCAGCCCGATGCTGACCGCGATCAGCGCGGTGATGGCGAACCAGATGAAGGTGGCGGCGACCAGCCGCGCGGCATTGTTCAGGTCGCGAAGCGCCGCGATCGAGGCCACGATGGCGGTGAACACCAGCGGCACGACCAGCACCTTGAGCAGCTGGACGAAGCTTTCGCCGATGATACGCAGCGCCTCGGCAAGGCCGGCGATACCTTGCGACCGGGCGAGCAGGCCCAGCAGCAGGCCGACGGCCATGCCGACAAACACCTGCGCCCCGAAGGAAAAACGGAATTTCATCCGACCATAGCTAACAAGCCGATGAAACGATCCCAACCAAGTTTTGTGTGGGGGGAGGAAAGCTCCCCATGTCCCGATCCCCGCTATCCCGCCCCGCATGGGGCTGGCCCGATCGGGCCTGGGGGAGAATGGTGCTGCCGGTGAGGATTGAACTCACGACCTCAGCCTTACCAAGGATGCGCTCTACCACTGAGCTACGGCAGCACTCGCGTTTGACCGCGGAAGCGCGCCTAGAGACGATCGGGCGGGCATTGTCAAGCGACCTTTGTGCGGATTATGCGAAATGCCATGGCAAAGGACGAACGCGCGGAGCGGCTGGCAGCGGCGCTCCGGGAAAATCTGAAGCGGCGAAAGGCCCAGGCCCGACAGGTGGACGAGGGTGAGGATATGCCCGCGCCCCCGCCGTCGGACGAGCGCGCCTGATCGTCGTCACATCACGCCGATCAGGCCGAGCAGGATCGTAGCAGCCCCGAGCCCGGTCGACAGGGCCAGCCGCAACCGGCCCCATCCCGGCATGTCGTGCACCCATCGCCCGATGCGGGCATCGACCAGGGGCGTCACCAGGATGACCGCGCCCAGGATCAGCAGCGCGACGCGCAACGACCCGCCGCCCAGCAACGGCGGCAACAATATGATCCACCCGATCAGGCTCGGCGCCACCGCCGCCACATAGGGGGTGACGCGGGGCTCCTGCCGAATCAGCGCTTCCATCCACCACAACCCGCCCAGGAACGACAGGATCAGCGCGGCATAGAGGCCCCCGGCGATCGTCGCGGGCAAAGTCAGGCGGGGGGCGACCAGCACAAGCGCGATGCACAGGATCGGCGGCAGGACCCCGGCGCCTCCCAGGATCAGCGGCGGTCGCGGCAGGGGGCGGGGCGTCATCCTATACCTCATGGTCGGCGGTGCGGTGCAGGGGATACGCGGACGACGGGCATTGGTTCACGGACGCCGCCGGAGGCCCTCGCGCGGCCCGCAAGGGGCGCGGCCATTCGCCATCTTTTCGAACCGATGCTAACCTGTTGATATGATAAAGAGTGAAATCAACCCGCGGGTCTTCTGGGGCGCGTCCGGGATCATCGCGCTTTTGCTGGTGACGACGCTGGCCATGCCGGGCACCGCCGACGCCGCGTTCAAGGCGGCACAGGCCTGGGCGATCGACACGTTCGGCTGGTTCTATATCGCGTCGGTCGCGGTCTTCCTGGTCGTCGTGCTGGCGCTGGGCTTTGGCCCCGCGGGCAAGTTGAAGCTGGGGCCGGACGATGCCGAGCCGGACTTTCCCTATCTGTCCTGGCTGGCCATGCTGTTCGCGGCGGGCATGGGCATCGGCCTGATGTATTTCGCGGTCGCCGAGCCGATCCAGCATTATATCTCGCCCCCCGAAGCGCCGCGCGGCACGATCCTGGCCGCGCGCGAGGCGATGGCGATCACCTTCCACCATTACGGCGTCCATGCCTGGGCGATCTATGCGCTGGTCGGCATGAGCCTAGCCTATTTCACCTATCGCAAGGACCTGCCGCTGACGATGCGGTCGGGCCTGTCGCCGATCCTGGGCAAGCGGATCAACGGGCCGCTGGGCGATGCGATCGATATCTTCGCGGTGTGCGGCACGGTCTTCGGCGTTTCGACCTCGCTGGGGTTCGGCGTATCGCAGATGACGGCGGGGCTGGCCTATGAATATGGCCTGCCCGACACGCTGACCGTCAAGATCGCGGTCATCGTGCTGGTGATGGGTGCGGCGACCCTGTCGGTGCTGAGCGGCGCGGACCGGGGCATTCGCCGCCTGTCCGAGCTGAACCTCGTCCTCGCCGTCCTGTTGATGCTGTTCGTCATGGCGGTCGGCCCCACGCTGTTCCTGCTGCGTGCGCTGGTGCAGAATTTCGGCCTGTATCTCGACCATTTCGTGAAGCGCACCTTCACTCTCTACGCCTATGAACCGCGCGCCTGGATGGCGGACTGGACGCTGTTCTACTGGGCGTGGTGGATCGCCTGGTCGCCGTTCGTCGGCATGTTCATCGCGCGTATCTCGCGCGGGCGGACCATTCGCGAATTCGTGATCGGCGTGCTGTTCGTGCCGACCGCCTTCACCTTCCTGTGGATGACGGTGTTCGGCAACACCGCGATCGCGCTCGACCTGGGCGGGGCGCATGGCGGCATCGCGGCGGCGGTGCAGGCGAACCTGTCGACCGCCTTGTTCAAGTTTCTGGAATATCTGCCCGCCGCCAGCGTTACCTCGACGCTCGCGATCGTGCTGGTCGGCTTCTTCTTCGTCACCTCGGCCGATTCGGGCGCGCTGGTCATCGACACGCTGGCCTCGGGCGGGACCGAGGAGACGCCGCGCTGGCAGCGCATGTACTGGTGCGTGCTGCTGGGGACCACCGCGACGCTGTTGCTGGTGGCGGGCGGGTTGGGCGCGTTGCAGTCGGCCACGCTGCTGGCCGCGCTCCCCTTCTGCTTCATCATGCTGTTGCTGGCGGTGGGACTGGTGCGCCAGACCAATGCCGATCTGGCGGGCGTCACGCTGCCCGGCGACAGCCCTGCCATCAGCGAGCGGATCAAGCGGTTGATCGTACCGGCCCGCCGCACCGACATCGTCGCGCAGATCCGCGCGCAGGGGGAGGCTGCGCTCCAAAGCGTGCAGGAGGCGATGGAGGCGGAGGGCTGGACCGCCAGTCGGCTGGAGAGCGAGGACGACCAGGTCGCGCTGACCATCACCGCGCGCGATGGTCGCCCCTTCGTCTATCGCCTGTCGCCCCGCTCGCGCCCGCTGGCCGCCTATACCGCGCTGGAGGCACCCGAACGCCGCCGCAGCCTGGCCTGGATGCTGGCCGCGCAGACCAATGGCGAGACGGGTTTTCGCGACCTGACCGGCTTCACCACCGGACAGATCGCCAACGACGTCCTGACCCAGCTCGAACGCTGGCGCCTGGCCGAGGCCAATCGTGGGGAAGGCTGATCGCTCCGCCGCTGAGGGCATGGGGCATTGCCCGAGGCGGCCATTCATTGTACCGATCGTTACAGTCGAGAATGAAGGATCGCAACACCGGATGACCGACCGCCCGCCGCTGCCACCGTTCACCACCGAAACCGCCGTCCAGAAGGTTCGCGCCGCGGAAGACGCCTGGAACAGCCGCGATCCGACACGTGTCGCACTGGCCTATACGCCCGACTGTCCCTGGCGGAATCGCGACCGGTTCCTGGCCGGGCATGACGCCATCGTCACATTCCTCCGCGACAAATGGGCGCGGGAGCGGGACTATCGCCTGATCAAGGAATATTGGGCGCATCAGGGCAGCCGGATCGCGGTGCGCTTCGCCTATGAATGGCATGATGCGGAGGGTCGGTGGTTCCGGTCCTATGGCAACGAGAATTGGGACTTTGCCGGGGACGGCCGGATGCGGCGGCGGATCGCGTCGATCAACGACCTGGCGATCACCGGGGAGGAGCGGCTGTTCCGCTGGCCGCTCGGACCGCGCCCGGTGGATTATCCCGGCTTAAGCGACCTGGGGCTGTAACCATGGCGCGGATGATCGCCGAGCGTGCCGATGCGCTGCCGGGCCTTGCCGAGGTGTTTCGCGAATATGGCTATGCCGGGGCCAGCCTGTCGCTGATCGGCACCGCGACCGGGCTGGGGCGCGGGAGCCTCTATCACTTTTTCCCCGGCGGAAAGCAGGAGATGGCGGCCGCCGTGCTCGCCGATGTCGCCGCCTGGTTCGACGCGGCGGTGTTCGTACCGCTGGAACAGGCGGAGGACCCGCGCGCCGGGATCGACGCGATGATGGTCGAGATCGACCGCTATTTCCGCTCCGGACAGCGCGCCTGCCTGATCGGTGCCTGGGGTCTGGGGGCGACCCGCGATCCCTTTGGCGAGCCGATCGCGGCCTATTTCCGGCGCTGGATCGCCGCGCTCCAGACGCGGTTGGTGCGGGCCGGGGTGGCGGAGGATCATGCCGCCACCTTGGCGCAGGACGTGGTCAGCGGCATCCAGGGTGCGGTCGTGCTGGCGCGCGCCCTGAACGACCCTTCGCTGTTCCGCGCGACGCTGGGGCGGCTGACGGCGCGGCTCTACACCGCGCTCGCCGCCGCCGCGTGAGGGTCAGATCGCGGCCAGCGCCTGTTCGCAATCGGCGATCAGGTCGTCGGCATCCTCCACACCGATCGAGATACGCACCAGATTGTCGGTGATGCCGAGCGCCGCCTTGCGCGCGTCGGGGACCGACAGGTGCGTCATCGCGGCGGGGTGGCTGGCCAGCGTCTCGGTCCCGCCAAGGCTGACCGCCAGCTTGGCGATGCGAAGCGCGTCGAGGAAGCGGAAGGATTCCGCCTCGCCACCCTTCAGATACAGCGAGAAGGTCGAGCCGCCGCCGGTGCAGTGACGGCGATAGATATCGGCCTGTCGCTCCAGCCCAGGCGTATCGGCCAGGAAGCCGAGATAGCCGACCCGCTCGACCTTCGGATGGTCACGCAGGAAGGCGCAGACCTTGGCCGCGTTTTCCCCGGCGCGGCTCATGCGCAGCTCCAGCGTTTCCAGCGAGCGGAGCAGCATCCAGGCGGTGTTGGGATCGCAGATCGTGCCGATGGTGTTGCGCATCGACCGGATGGTGGCGATGTGCGCCTTCGACCCCAGCACGCCGCCCGCGACCAGATCGGAATGGCCGCCCGCATATTTGGTCAGCGAATAGACGACCAGATCGGCGCCGTGCTTGAGCGGGCGCTGCCAGAGCGGGCCAAGAAAGGTATTGTCGATCGCGATCGGCGGCTTTTCGGGCATGTCGGCGAAGACCGCGTCGCGCGATGCGGCCACCGCCTCGATATCGACCAGCGCGTTGGTCGGGTTGGCGGGGCTTTCGAGATAGATCAGCGGCACCCGGCCGGTCGCGGCGGCCTTGGTCAGCACCGCGTCGATCTCCTCGCGCGTCGCGCCTGCGGGAAAGTCGAGCCACTGCACCCCGAACCGGCCCAGGATGCGCCCGATCAGCGTCTCGGTCGCAGCATAGAGCGGGCCCGAATGGACGATGACGTCGCCCGGCTGGACCATCGACAGGAACAGCGTGGCGATCGCCGCCATGCCGCTGGAGAAGGTCAGCGCATCCTCCGCCTCGTCCCAGATGGCCAGGCGATCCTCCAGGATTTCCTGGTTCGGTCCGTTGAAGCGCGAATAGACCAGCCCGTCGGCACCGCCGGGACGCTTGCCGGTGACTCCCTCGAAATGCCGCTTGCCCGCCGCCGCATTGGGAAAGACGAAGGTCGAGGTCAGGAAGATCGGCGGCTTCAGCGATCCTTCCGACAGCACGGGGTCGAAGCCATAGCCCATCATCAGCGTCGAGGGCTTCAGCTTGCGGTCGCCGATGCTCGTCACATCGCTCTTGGCGGCGGCCGGGCCCTGTTGTGGAACGCCGGTCAGATCGGATTCGGTCGGCATGTCGGTCTCCTCGGGAACGGATGCCGCTCTGTCGGCGGCCATGTCTCAAGGATAACGTGGCGGGCGGCTTTGGCGAGATGCTCAATCTTCCTGCCCTGAAAGGGGAGGAACTTCAGAGCGGGATGCCGATCAGCGAAATCTGGCGGCCATAGGATGGCTCGTCGCGGTGCGTCGAACGGCGGAAGCTGAAGAAGCGGTCCTCCTGCACATAGGTGTCCTCACCCAGCGCGGCCACGCGCGTGACCCCGGCGGCGGCGAGGCGGTGGGCGACATAGGCCTCCAGGTCGAACTGGTAGTGATCGGGCCGCGTCCCATCGGCGAAGAAGCGCTCATTCTCGGGGGCCTGTTCGGCGAAGCGGCGCAGGAAGGCGGCATCCACCTCATAGCTGGCGCGGGCGATGCACGGGCCGATCGCCGCCGCGATCCGTTCGCGCCGCGCGCCCAGCGCCTCCATGGCGAGCAGCGTCGCATCGGTGATGCCGCCCAGCGCACCCTTCCACCCGGCATGGGCCGCGCCGACGACACCCGCTTCGGCATCGGCGAACAGCACGGGTGCGCAGTCGGCGGTGAGGATGCCGAGCAGCAGCCCCGGCCGGTTGGTGACCAGTGCGTCGCCATGTGGGCGGATATCATCCTCCGGCGGGCTCAACACCGTCACCGCCTCGGCCGAGTGAATCTGATAGCAGGTGATCAGCCGCGCGCCCGGCAGCACCGCGTCGCGCGCGCGGGCCCGATTCTCGGCGACCGCCTCGGCATCATCCTGCGAGCCCAGCCCGACATTCAGCCCGCCGTGAATACCCGCCGACACGCCGCCGCGCCGCCCGAGAAAGCCGTGCGGGATCGCCTCCAGCAGGGGCGTGCGGAGTGCCTCGATGGTCATAGCGACAACCTCATGATCCGGTCCTCGTCGATCGTGTCGCCGACGGGAAAGTCGTAGCGGCCGATATCGACAAAGCCGTAGCGGGCGTAAAAGGCCTTGGCGCGGTGATTGTCGACATAGACCGACAGGATCAACTCGCGCGCGCCGCGCGTCCGGGCGGTGGCGATGGTCCAGTCCATCAGGACAGGGCCGACACCCGCCCCCAAATGGCTGGACGCGACATAGAGCTGGTAGAGTTCGACCGCATCCTCCGGCCATTCGCCGGGAAAGCCGACCGGGCCGATCTTGGCGAAACCGACGATCGCATCACCGTCCACGGCCAGGCGGATGGTGAAGTCGGGATGACCGATCTGGCTGGGCAGGCCGGTGGGGCCGAACGCTTCGGACAGAAAGGCGTTCAGGTCGGCGGGGGGATAGAGATGGCCGAACGTGTCGGTAAAGGCGGCCTGCGCCATCACGGCCAGCGCCTCGCCGTCACCGGGTATTGCGTCGCGATAGGCGATCATTCGCCATATCCCGCAGGCACCGGCCAGTCGGGGCGCGCCACCGCCAGCGCGCGGAACAGCGTGCCCATGTCCTGCATCAGGCGGTTGCGGTCGGCGAGCAGCGCATCACCGCGGTCGGGATGTGCACGGGCAAGCGCGGCGGTGCGCTGGTCGATGCCCAGCGCGCCCAGCAGGTCGCGCTGCGTCACCGGGCCGAAGGCGGCAAGCCCGGTGCCTTGCGCGGCGGCGGCCAGCGTCGTGAAATCGACATGCGCGCTCAAATCCTGTTCGCCGGGCCGGTCGAAGGGGTTGGCATAGGCATGGCCGCGCACCGCCTGCAGCGTGTCGGCGATGGCCGGACCCTCATAGCCGTAATCGACGATCAGCGCGGCCCCGCCCTGCGCCGCGATCCGGGCGGACAGACTGCGCATGATCGCGACGCTGGCGGGCGAAACCTCGATCACCGAACCGGCCTCCGCCTCGCGCAGCGGTTCGGGAATGATCTCGGGCGGGACGGGTGGTCCGGCGATCGGCAGGAACAACAGGTCCTGCGCCGCGACCAGCCGCTCATGCCAGCCATCGCCCCGCCGGACGAGCTGGCGGATGGGCATTGCATCGAAGAATTCGTTGGCGACGACGATCAGCGGGCGGTCGGTGGGGAGCGTCTCGACCGTGTCGTGCCACTGCGCATCGGCGACGCGCTCGGCTTGCGCGGTGCGCAGGCTCGCGCTGGTTTCGACGAAGTGGATGGTCGGGGTGAAGCCCGCCTTGGCCATCGCCCGCCGGGCATCGGCGGCCAGCGTGCCGCGCCCCGGACCCAGTTCGACCCAATAGGTCTCGGGCCGCCCCGCGCGGTCCCACAGGTCCGCACACCACAGGCCGACCAGCTCGCCGAACATCTGGCTGATCTCGGGACTGGTAGTGAAGTCGCCGCCCGCGCCCAGCGGATCGCGCGTGCCGTAATATTGCGCGTTGGCGGCGGCCATGAACTGCGCCACCGGGATCGGCCCGGCCAGCGCGATGGCGCGGGCGAGGCGTTCGGGCAGCGCGTCCTCCGGCGCGGGCTTGTGATCGGCGGGGGGGATCAGCGGGTTGGTCATGGCCTCGCTCTGCCGATCCCATCCCTTCGCCGCAAGAGGATCAGGAAATGCTGTCGGCCCCGGCAATCGGTTCGACCCGGACGCGACGCGCCTTGGCGGTGTTCATCAGGTACAGCCCGCCCAGGATCATCGGCACGCACAGCCACTGGCCCATATGCAGCCCGGTCACCTGCGCAAACGCGCGCAATTGCTGATCGGGCTCGCGGAAGAACTCGACGATGAAGCGCGCGATGCCATAGCCGAGCAGGAACAGGCCCGACAGCTTGCCCGGATCGTAACGCACCTTGGTCCGCCAGAAGGCAAAGCTCATGACCGCGAACAGCACCAGGCCCTCCAGCCCCGCCTCGTAAAGCTGGCTGGGATGGCGCGCCGGATCGACCAGGCCGAAGGGCACGGTACGCGGGAAGACGATCGCCCAGGGCGCGTCCGACGGCTTGCCCCACAGTTCGCCGTTCACGAAATTGGCCAGGCGGCCCAGGAACAGGCCGACCGGCGCGGTGCAGACCAGATAGTCGAGGATGCGCAGCCAGCTGAGCTTGTGCTTGCGGGCGAACAGGATGACGCCGATGCCGACGCCGATCGCGCCGCCATGGAAACTCATGCCGCCGTCCCACAGCCGGATGATCCGCAACGGGTGCAGGAACATGTCGGGCGCGTAGAAGATTACATAGCCGATGCGCCCGCCCAGGATGATGCCCAGCGTCGCATAGAAGACCAGATCGTCGGCATGGGTACGCGACATCGGCGCGCCCGGCCGGTCGAGCATCTTGCCCAGATACCACCAGCCGAACAGGATACCCGCGATATAGGCCAGGCTGTACCAGCGCAGCGTGAAGAAGCCGATCGAGAAGATGTCCGGGTGCAACCCCAGATCCTCGAACCGGATATGGCCGCCCGCGGCCGCAAGCATGGAGAGGATCAAGCGCGTTTCCCTTTCTGGTCCGCCCTCATAGAGCGGCGGGACGACAACACCAAGACCATGGCTTCGGTGCCGTTGGTGGGGCGAAGTCGAAGGTCATGCCAAAACGGTCGCTCTCATTCCGGACTCACGCAAAGCCGCGAAGACATGTGGTTCGCGCAGAGGCGCGGAGGACGCAGAGATGTCGAGCCCGGCCGCACGGCCGGTCTGCGCATCGCGAGCGGCATGGTCTTCCGGTCGCAAAGGCAGGACGCCTGCGCCGCCGATCCTTCCCTGCGTCCTCCGCGCCTCTGCGCGCAAAAAAACCTCGCGGCATTGCGCGAACAATCGACCCCGTCGTTCTGAGACAGCGAAACCCCCGGCTTGTCTGCCCATGCCCGTCGGCTAAGGCTGGCCGCGATGGAGTTCAGCAGGCGCAACATTCTCGTCGGCGGGGGCGCAGGGGTCGGGTTGCTGGTCGCCTGGGGCCTGTGGCCGCGCGCCTATCCACCGAACCTGACGGTCGCGCCGGGCGAGCAGGCGTTCGGGGCCTGGTTGAAGATCGGGCGCGACGGCATCGTCACGGTCGCGGTGCCGCAGGCCGAACATGGCCAGGGCATCGCCACCACGCTGGCGCAGGTGGTCGCCGACGAGTTGGGCGCGGACTGGCGCACGGTGGCGGTCGAGCCTGCGCCGATCAGCCCGCTCTACGCCAATCCGATCGGCGTCGACGCGCTGTTCGAAGGCGGGTTCGACCGGTTGCCCGAGGTCGTGCGCACCGAATGGCTGCGTCGCGACCGGGTGATGCTGACCGCCGGGTCGAGCAGCTTACGCATGTTCGAGGGCCCCGCGCGCGCCGCCGCCGCGACCGCCCGCGCGTTGATGGCACAGGCCGCCGCCCGGCGCTGGGGCGTGGACTGGAGCCTTTGCGAGGCCAGGGACGGCTTCATGACTCACGGCACGCAGCGGCTGCGCTTCGCCGAACTGGCCGAGGCGGCGGCGGGCGAGACGGTGCCGCAACCCCTGCCGCTGGGCAGCGGCGGGGCGGGGGCACTGGCGGGCAAGGACGTCCCCCGGCTCGATTCGCCCGCCAAGGTCGATGGCTCGGCCAATTTCACCGCCGATATCCGCCTGCCCGACATGGTCCATGTCGCGGTGCGCCACGCGCCGCTGGGCCGGACACGCGCGATCCGCATCGACCGCGCGGCGGCGATGAAGGTCCCCGGCGTCGTCGAGGTGATCGACGGCGGCGACTGGGTCGCGGTGGCGGCGGGGAGCTGGTGGATCGCGCAAAAGGGGCTGGATGCACTCGCCCCGCAGGCGGTCAGCGCAGGCACGGGGCCGACCGCCGCGGCGATCGCGCAAAGCCTCGCCGCCGCTTTGAAGGAAGACGGGCATAGCGTCGCCGCGCAGGGCGATGCCGAATCCGTGCTGGCGGGCGGGGGCCTGATCGAGGCCGACTATCAGGTCGGCACCGGCGTTCACGCCGCGATCGAGCCGCGCGCGGCGGTGGCGGCATGGCGGGACGGCGGGCTCGAACTCTGGGCGCCGACCCTCGCGCCCGAGCGCGCCAGGACGGTGGCGGCCGAGGCGGCGGGCGTGGCGGCGGACCGGGTGGTCGTCCATGCCATGCCGATCGGCGGCGGCTTCGGCATCGGGCTGGAGCATGAGGCGGTGGCGCAGGCGGCGATGATCGCGGCAAAGCTGAAGCGGCCGGTCAATGTCCAGTGGTCGCGCGCCGACGACCTGCGCCGCGACGCCTGGCGCGCGCCCGCCACCGCCCGGATGACCGCGCGGGTGGAGCAGGGGCGGCTGACCGCGTGGCGGGCGCAGATCGCGACCCCCGCCACCGGACAGGCGCTCGCCCGGCGGGTGATGCCCGGCGGAATGGTCCGGCTGGGGCTGAAGGGCGAGGGGCGGGGCGATGCCTATGCGATGGGTGGTGCGGTGCCCCCCTATGCCATCCCGGCCCTGTCGGTCCGCCATCACGTCGCCGCACTGCCGATCCCGACCGGCCATGTCCGGGGCGGGGCGCATGTCGCCAACTGCTTCATCACCGAATCCTTCATCGACGAATGTGCGCGGGCGGCCGGGGCCGATCCGCTGGCCTGGCGGCTCCGCCTGTTGGCGCAGGAGCCCCGGCTGGCGCGGTGCCTGTCGACCGCGGCGTCGCTGGGCGGCTGGGAAGGCGGCGCGGCGGGCAGCGGGCAGGGGATCGCTGGCCACGGCTTTCGCGGCAGCTATGTCGCGGTGCTGGCCGAGGCGCATCGCGACGCGAATGGGCGGCCGATCGTCGACCGGCTGGTCGCGGCGGTCGATTGCGGGCGCGTGGTGAACCCCGACATCGTGCGACAGCAGATCGAAGGCGGGCTGATCTTCGGCTTGGCGGCGTTGCGCGGCGGCGCGGTGGGCTTTGCCGATGGGATGGCCCAGCCGTCGCGGCTGGGCGCGCTGAACCTGCCGCGTCTGGCCGATACGCCCGACATCACGGTCGAACTGATCCGCTCCGACGACGATCCCGGCGGGGTGGAGGAGCTGGCGGTGCCGCCGGTCGCACCCGCCATCGCCAACGCGCTTGCCACCCTGCCCGGCTTCCCACGGATACGAAGCCTGCCGATGGAGTTGTCCGTCTGATGCTGCCTCCCGATCATCCGCCCGTCCCGCGTCCGAAGATCGGCGTGCTCCTGATAAATCTGGGCACGCCCGACGCGCCCGATCCTAAGTCGGTGAAGCGCTATCTGGGCGAGTTCCTGTCCGACCGCCGGGTGATCGAGATCCCGGCGCTGCTGTGGCAGCCGATCCTGCGTGGGATCATCCTGAATACTCGGCCGAAGAAGTCGGCCCATGCCTATTCGCTGGTGTGGCGCGACGACGGTTCGCCGCTGGCCGCGATTACCAGGGCACAGGCGGTGGCGCTGAAGGATAGCTTCGGTCCCGGTGTCATGGTCGACTGGGCGATGCGCTATGGCCGCCCCGCCATCCCCGACCAGATCCAGGCGATGAAGGATGCCGGGTGCGAGCGCATCCTGCTGGCCCCGCTCTATCCGCAATATTGCGCGGCGACGACCGCGACCGCGCATGACAAGGCGTTCGCGCATCTGGCGACGATGCGCTGGCAGCCCGCGATCCGCACCCTGCCGCCTTATTATGACGACGCGCTCTATATCGATGCGCTGAAGCAGCAGGTGGAGGCCCAGCTCGCGACGCTGGATTTCGAGCCCGAGGCGATCCTGGCCAGCTTCCACGGCATGCCGCAGCGTACGTTGGAGCTGGGCGACCCCTATCACTGCCACTGCCGCAAGACCGCGCGGCTGCTGGGCGAGGCGATGAAGGACACGCTGGCAGGGCGCGAGATGCTGGTCGCGTTCCAGTCGCGATTCGGCCGCGCCAAGTGGCTGGAACCTGCGACCGACACGGTGCTGAAATCGCTGCCGGGGCGCGGTATCCGCAAGGTGGCGATCCTGGCCCCTGGTTTCTCGGCGGATTGTATCGAGACGCTGGAGGAACTGGCGATTCGTGGTCGCGAAAGTTTCGAGGGGGCGGGCGGCACCCATTTCGCCTATCTACCGTGTCTTAACGACAGTGATGTCGGGATCGCGATGCTGCGGGGATTGATCGAACGCGAGCTTCGGGGCTGGTTGCCGTAACGTAATATTACATGGCGGCCGGTCTTCACCATTGCGGATCGCGCATGCCCCTTTTAAGCCACAATCTCAAAATGGGAGAGGTTGAATGGCTCGGGTTGCGATCGTGACGGGTGGTACGCGCGGTATTGGCGAGGCGATCAGCCTGGCCCTGAAGGAGGCGGGCGTGACCGTCGCCGCCAATTATGCGGGCAATGACGAGCGCGCGCGCGAATTCTCGGAGCGCACGGGCATCAAGGCGTATAAGTGGGACGTCGCCGATTACGACGCGGTGCAGGCCGGTGTCGCGCAGGTCGCCGAGGAACTGGGCCCGGTCGACATCGTCGTCAACAATGCGGGCATCACCCGCGACGGCACGCTGCTGAAGATGACCTACCAGATGTGGAAGGAGGTCATGGACACCAACCTGGGCGGTTGCTTCAACATGGCCAAGGCGGTGTTTCCCGGCATGCGCGAGCGCAAATGGGGTCGTATCGTCAATATCGGTTCGATCAACGGCCAGGCGGGCCAATATGGCCAGGTGAACTATGCCGCCGCCAAGTCGGGCATCCACGGCTTTACCAAGGCGCTGGCGCAGGAAGGCGCGCGCGTCGGCGTGACCGTGAATGCGATCGCACCCGGTTACATCGACACCGACATGGTCGCCGCCGTCCCCGCCGACGTGCTGGAAAAGATCGTCGCCAAAATCCCGGTCGGCCGCCTGGGCCAGGCGCACGAGATCGCGCGCGGCGTCGCCTTCCTGTGTTCGGACGAGGCGGGCTTCGTCACCGGTTCGACCCTGTCGATCAACGGCGGCCAGCATATGTACTAAGGGCTTTCCTTCCCTCGCAGGGGAAGGATGTCAGTGGCAGCAAAAACGCCGACCTCCAATTAAGGAGATCGGCGTTCCGTTCTCGATACGCTACGCGAGAAATATGGGGGCGGGTGGGGCGGATACAGGCCCCGCCCGCCCGAACTGTTTTAGCGGCAATAGCCCGGACGGCCCGACCGCTCGATCGCGCGGCCCGCCAGGGCGCCGGCACCGCCGCCGATCAGCGTGCCCAGCGTGCGATCGCCCTGGGTGTCGATGGTCCGGCCCAACAGGCCGCCCGCCACCGCGCCGACGATCGTGCCGGTGGTGCCCGAACGGCGGCACTTGCTGGCCTGATACTCCGCCCGTGCGCCGTCGCTATAGCCCCGGTTGTACCGGTCGGCATGATAGGCCCGGCGATAGCGGTGCGCATCCGCGGCGGTCGCGGGCAGCACGGCGCCGCCGATCATCGCCAGGGTGGTCGCCGCCAGGGTCAGGGTCTTCATCATGGGTTCACTCCCGAAACTCGTGTCGATCGACGGTCCCTCCGTCGTCGTTGCCCTGCTTCTGGGTGATTCGCGTTGAGCCTTTCCTGAATGTCGCGGTTATCCGCCGTTCAGGTGGCGGGTTGGCTCAGGTCCCGGTGATTGCCGCACGGGTCCTCGAAGACCGCCACGATGCCACGGGGCTTGCGCTGTGGCGGAACGACGAAGCGCAAGCGGCCGTCTAGATAGCCAGTAGTCGCGTGCCGACCACACGGGCCAGCAACCGCCTCGCGGCGGCAGGATCGGGGGCGAGGACGCCTCGGCTTTTGTCGTTGTCCGGCACGGACGTCAGGGACGGGGGACGCGACATAGGGACCATCCTGCTTCGGGATTGGGGCTGTCGTGCTGCGCTGCACCGCGTATGAGGCGCCATGCGCGTCCTCCTGTCCTGCCTGTTGATGCTGGCCCTGGTGCCCGGCTGGTCCGGGCGTGATCGCTTGCCGCTGTTCGACGGGCGGGCGCAGATGGATGTGCGGCCGGTGCAACTGGACCCGAACGATTCCAACCATCGCCGGATCGGTGCGCTGACCTATCTGGGCGGGGTGACGCTCAGCAGCCGCGCACGCGCCTTTGGCGGCTATTCCTCATTGGCGGTGCAGGGTGATCGTTTCACGCTGCTCAGCGACGGCGGCAACATCGTCCAGTTCGCAATGGGGGCCGACTGGCAACCACACGGCCTGCGTTTCGGCGATCTGCCCGCCGGGCCCGGCACCGGCTGGCTCAAGTCCGATCGCGACAGCGAGTCGCTGGCCGTCGATCCGCAGACGGGGCGTTTGTGGGTCGGGTTCGAGAATTTCAACCAGATCTGGCGCTACGCCCCCGGCTTCGCCCGGGCGGAAGGCTATATCGCGCCCCAGGCGATGAAGGGCTGGCCCAGCAATGGCGGACCCGAATCGCTCGCCCGCCTGCCCGACGGCCGATTCGTTACGATTTCGGAGGAAGCGATCGTCCCGTGGAAAGCCTGGCAGGTCCCGTTGGCGATCCGGCGCAACACGCGCCAGGGGCTGATCTTTCCGGGCGATCCGCTGAAGGGGCGGGCGCGCGCCTTTGCCTATCATGTGTCGCCCGATCACGACGTCGCCGACGTCGCCGCGCTGCCCGATGGCTCGCTGGTCGTCGTCGAACGGCGTTTCCGGCTGCCCTTCCGCTTTTCGAATCGCATCATGCTCGTGCCTGCCGATCAGGTCTCCCCCAGGCGGGTGGCGCGCGGGCGACTGATCGCCGAGCTCGACTGGCCGATGATCCACGACAATTTCGAAGGGGTGGCGGTGACCCAGGAGGCGGGCCAGACCATCCTGTGGCTGGTGTCCGACGACAACCAGCTGTTCCTGGAGCGCAGCTATCTGCTGAAATTCCGTCTGGACCGCATCGCCGTGGGGCGGTGATTCGCGGTGGTTTCCGCGTGGCCTTAGCCTGAGCGAAATCGAACCGCGCCCCGCACTCACCGCAGCCACGCTAATCCACAACGACGAAAACCCGCCGCTCCAGGGAGCGGCGGGTTTCAACCCGTCAACCGACCGTCGCGAATTACGCGGCGGCGGCTTCGGTCTTGGCGGTGGCCAGCTTCTTGACGACGTCGCGCTTCAGGCGACGCACGCGCAGCGAGAGCAGATCGTCCGAGGTCTTGACCAGCCAGTTGTCCAGGCCGCCATTGTGCTCGACCGAACGCAGGCCGTGGGTCGAGACGCGCAGGCGCACGCTCTTCTCCAGCGAATCGGAAATCAGCGTCACGTTCTGCAGGTTCGGCAGGAACGTACGCTTGGTCTTGTTGTTGGCGTGGGAAACATTGTTGCCCACCTGCCGGCCCTTGCCGGTCAGCTCGCAAATGCGCGACATGATCGTTATCCTGGTTTCAGGCAATGCCCGGAAAGGCCGCGCGATTACCGCGTCCTGGCGCCGTCGTCAACCGATTCCCCAATCGAGGGTGTGCAACCGGGCTCTTGGTTGTGGCGTTGTTACGGCAACGAACCACTTGGGAGCCAGAACCATGCGTGCCTTTCTTGTCCTTATCGGCATCGTCCTTCTTCTGGCCGCAGGGGCCATGGCCATGGGTTGGATCAGCATCGACCAGACCCGTCCCGCCGTCGTCCAGGCCCCGACCTTCCGTGCCGAGGGGCCCAAGGTTTCGGTCGGCACCACCCAGAAGACGGTCGAGGTGCCGACGGTGAAGGTCGAGAAGCCCGCCGACAACGCCCGGTAAGCGGGGCGATTCGCTCCCCTTGCTCCGCCGACCGACGCGGGGCAGGGAGGGGTGATGTTTCCGCTTCCCGCCCCGATGCGCGCCGCGCTCGATGCCGCTGCCCATGCTGGGGCGGGTGGCGAGGTGCCGGTGGGGGCGGTGATCGTGCGCGACGGCGTCATCGTCGCGACGGGGGCCAATGCCCCGCGTCGCCTGCACGATCCGACCGCCCATGCCGAGATCCAGGCGATTCGCGCCGCCGCCGCCCTGCTGGGCCGCGACCGGCTGGAAGATTGCGACCTTTGGGTCACGCTCGAGCCCTGCGCGATGTGCGCGGGCGCGATCGCTCATGCCCGCATCGCACGGCTCTATTACGGGGCGAGCGACAGAAAGGGCGGGGCGGTCGAGCATGGCCCGCGCTTCTTCTCGCAGCCCACCTGCCACCACCGGCCCGAAATCTATGCCGGGATCGGGGAGGGCGAGGCGTCGACGCTGCTGCGCGATTTCTTCGCCGCCAAACGATGACGAATCGCATGTGGACGATCAACCCGGACGATCTGCTGGAGACGCCGGAGGGGCGCATCTGGACGCCCGAGCGCAATGCGGCGGCGTGGGCGCAATGCTATGCCGCGCTGGCGCAGGCGATCACGGACATGGCGGGCGACGCCCGCGTCATCCTGGTCTGCGGCATTCAGGGGGCGGGCAAGACGAGCTGGATCGCGACTCAACCGCCGGTGCCCGGTGTCCTCTATTTCGACGCAGCCCTGCCCGGTATTCGTCACCGGGCGAAAATCATCGCCATCGCCCGCGATGGCGGCGCGGCGATCGAGGCGGTGTGGATCGACACGCCGCTCGCCACGGCCCTGGCGCGCAATGCAGGCCGATCACCGGACAAGGTCGTACCCGCCGACGCGATCCGGTCGGTCGCCGCGCAGTTCGAGGGCCCGTCGCTGGCGGAGGGGTTCGACCGCATTCGGGTCTACAGCGGCGAACCCCTGGCGCTGTGGCAGGATAGCGTGGCTCAATCCGGGTCGGGATTGAGGTCGTCGTCCGAGAGTTCATAGGACAACAGGTCGCCCGGCTCGCATTCCAGATAGCGGCAGATGGCGGCCAGCGTCGCGAAGCGAACGCCCTTCACCTTGCCCGATTTCAGCAGCGACAGGTTCGATTCGGTGATGCCGATCGCCTCGGCCAGTTCCTTCGAGCGTATCTTGCGCCTGGCCAGCATGACGTCGAGTTGAACGATCACCGGCATCAGACGAACCGCTCCAGATCGCGCTGCGCCTCGAGGCCCGCCTCCAGCGCCCAGACCGTGGCATAGGCGGCAACGGTCAGCATCAGCGCGGTGCCGATGTCGAGCATGTCGACGGTGATCGCCCATTGGCGGCCCTCCGGGGTGCCCGGCGACAAAAGGCTGACTGTCAGACTGTCCGACAGCGGCCGCCCGATCGCCCAGATCATCGCCGCCAGCGATGCGCGCCGCAGCCAGGGCAGTGCTTCGGCCAGCGGTTCGCGCCGCTTGCCGCCCAGGCGTCGCAGGGCGAGCCCGATACTGAACAGCATCAACGCGAAGGGACCTTCATCCAGTGCGGTCACGCCGATCATTCCGGTGCGGACGCTGGGGCGGTGATGCTGGCGCTGCTGCTCGCCATCGCGACGCCGGGGCAGGCGGTGCCGCCGCCGCCCGCATCGGACGACATCGTGGTCACCGGACAACGGCTGAAGGACTTGCGGATCGTGACCAGGACGGATCGCAGGACGGTATCCGTCGATGCATCTTCAAGCGGCGCAGCGGCGATGCCCAACTCGACGACTATATCTGTGCGGGAATGTTGGACTGCGCGGCGAAGGTGCAAAAGGTCGAAGATGTCCGCCCCTGCATGGAGCCGGTCTTCGCGGCGGTCCTGCCCAATATGAAATGGCGCGGGTCATGAGGAAAGGGGGCCGTGCGGCATCCCGCACGGCCCCCTTTTTGCGGTCAGGCGTCAGCGATCAGCGCAGGTCGCCCTCGCGAATCGGCACGATCTTGATCTCGACGCGGCGGTTGGCGGCGCGGCCTTCCTCGGTGTCGTTCGACGCGATCGGCTGCGACTTGCCGAAGCCGCGCGTGCCGATGCGGGCGGGCTGCACCCCGCGCGAGGCGAGATAGTCGGCGACCGACGTCGCGCGCTGTTCGGACAGGCGCTGGTTATAGGCGTCGCTGCCGGTCGAATCGGTGTGGCCGTACACGTCGATATAGGTCTGCTTATACTGCGACAGGATGTCGGCGACCTGATCCAGCGTCTGGCGGAACTGCGGCTGCACCTGCGCCGAGTTATAGGCGAAGGTGATGCCCGACGGCAGGTTCAGCAACAGGTCGTCGCCCTGGCGAACCACCTGCACGTCGGTGCCCGCGGTGCGTGCGCGCAGGTCACGCTCCTGCTTGTCCATATAGGCGCCGATGCCGGCACCCGCGAGGCCGCCGATCCCTGCACCCAGGATCTTCTCGGTCCGGTCGCGACGACCGCCGACCAGATCACCCAGCAGATAGCCACCGACCGCACCGCCCAGGCCGCCGATCGCGGCCTTGGACAGGCGGCGCTCGCCCGTCTCCGGGTCGGTGGTGCAGGCCGAGGTGACGACGAGCGCGGACAGCGCGGCGGCGGTCAGAAACTTGGGCGGCAGTCGCATAAACATGATCCTTGTTATTTCTGCACGGCGTCTCGTCCCCCGGAACGCCGTGTCGCGTGGCCTTGTTCCGCAACCGAACTGAACGGAAGATGACGACAGGAGTTGTCGAAGGCCCTCCCGCCCCGCTATGAGCACCCTATAACGATGGCACCGCTGCCCCCCTTTCCGTGGATCGACGTCCTCATCATCTTCGCGCTTGTCGCGTTGAACGGGGTATTCGCAATGAGCGAGCTGGCGATTGTGTCGTCCAGGCGCGCCCGTCTGGACGCGATGGCGCGTAGCGGACGAAAAGGCGCGCAGGCCGCGCTGACCCTGGCCGCCGACCCCGGCAAGTTCCTGTCCACCGTCCAGATCGGCATCACCCTGACCGGTATCATCGCGGGCGCCTATTCGGGCTCCAGCCTGGGCACGCCGACCGCCGCACGGCTGGAGGCGCTGGGCATCGCGCCCGCGACCGCCGCGACGCTGGGCTTTGCGCTGGTCATCGGGCTGACCACCTATGCGTCGTTGATCCTGGGCGAACTCGTCCCCAAGCAGTTCGCGCTGCGCAAGCCCGAGCCGATCGCCGCCTTCGTCGCCGTCCCCATGCGCTGGCTGGCGGTGGGCACCGCGCCGATCGTGTGGATCCTCGATTCGACCAGCGGCGTGATCTTCAAGCTGCTGGGCCTGAACCGCGACAATGAAGACCAGGTGACCGCCGAGGAACTGCACCTGATCGTTGCCGAGGCGTCCAAGTCGGGCGTGATCGAGGAGCATGAACGCTCGATCATCTCGGGCGTGGTGCGGCTGGCCGACCGGCCGGTGCGCGAGGTGATGACGCCGCGTACCGAGATCGACTGGCTCGACTGCACGCTGGGCGACGAGGCGATTCGCGCCAAGCTGCTCGAAAGTCCGCGCACCCGCCTGCCGGTGGGCGAGGGGTCGATCGACGCGGTGGTCGGCGTGGTCCAGGCGCGCGACATCGCCATGGCGCTGTTCCGGGGCGATCCGCTCGACCTGAAGCAGCTGATGCGCAAGGCGCCCGTGGTGATCGACCGGATCGACGCGATGGACGTGCTGCTGGCGCTGCGCCAGGCCGAGGTGCCGATGGCGCTGATCCATGACGAATACGGCCATTTCGAAGGGATCGTGACCCCGGCCGACCTGCTCGCGGCGATCGCGGGCGAGTTCGCGTCGGATGCCGATCCGGGCGAAGCCCCCTCGGTCGTCGAGCGCGACGACGGCTCGCTGCTGGTGGCGGGTACGATGGCGGCGGATGCGCTGGCCGACCGGCTGGGCATCGACCTGCCCGACGACCGCGACTATGCGACCGTCGCGGGTCTGGCACTGGCGGTCTTCCGCCACCTGCCGGGCGAGGGCGAGAGCTTCGTCGAGCAGGGCTGGCGGTTCGAGGTCGTCGATCTCGACGGGCGGCGTATCGACAAGCTGCTGGTCAGCCAGGCTTAGGGGCCGTCTCCGACTGGACGCCTGCTATACGTGTCGCAGCCCTTCTGTTCTCAGATTCCTATACTTACGCCAAGGGCTTACTCAGCTCCTCACCCCGGCTCCGAAGGCAAGGGGCGCCTGTCCAGGGGAGAGGGAATATATGCCGATCGACTCTGTCACGTTGAAAGCGCCCTTGTGTGGCATCGATGATGGCAGCAATCTGCGGCGATGATCACGCTGCTGCTCGCCATGTTGTCGATCGCCGAAACCGGTGCCGCCGCGCGGCCCTGTATTCCGATTGCCTCGGACAATTTGGCACCCACATCGTCGGCCGTCGCCGACCATCAGGCCCTTCGCAAGGCAATGGGCGAACCGATGCCGCACGCGCGGACGATGGTCATGCTACACGGTCGCGGTGGGCATCTTTCGACCGAGGAATACAGCATCGTCCTGGCCCGCGGGGGTGATGGCACTTGGCACGGAACCGCGGTCGGGCGCAGCCAGATCTGGGTGAAGGATGCGCCCTATAGCCCCATGAAGCGGATCGAGTGGGCGCTTGACAGGAATAAGGGGCGGGAATTGGACGCAGCACTCTCACGCCGTTGTCCGTTCGATCGCTCCGCCGCAGGGGTAGACACGTCCACGCCGCCGCCCCGCGGCCTCATCTCCGAGCGGATCGATGTGATTCAGGCAGGGCGAACCCCAGTGACTTATTATGCAACGCAGGGAGACGGGAAGATCGCCGCGCTGATCCGCCCGCCCCAATGACAGGTCAGCCGCGTCTTCACCACCCGGATCGGCGTCGTGCACGTCTCGTAAGCTTCCTTGTAGGACTTGTTCCAGCATCGCGCGAAGCCATCGAGCACGTTGAGGTTCATCGGCCAGCGGATCGGGATCGGTTTTCCGTCGGGCCCGCGCGGGTCGAAGCCGGCTGGCTTGGGCAGCGCGGCGAGCGCGGCATGCGCCCTGTCGAACGCGACCCGGTCGCGCTTGAGAAACGCGATGCTGCCGTCGACATAGAGGTTCCAGCCCATGCCGTGATCCTCCTCGGCACTTTTGCGCGATCGTTCGAACAGCGCGATCGCCGCGGCGTTCTGGCCCAGGTCGGCGCGCAACTGGCCCTCATGCCAGTATAGGATCGTGGCATTACGCTGCGGCGTGTTGGCCTCCCGCCAATCGCGGATCAGGTCGGCGGCTTCGGCTTCGCAGCCTCTCATCGACAGCGCCCGCCAGCCGCCCGTCATATCCTGATCGAACGCCTGCTGGGGCAGCTTCAGGATCGCGGCCCGGTCATAGGTGCATTCGGGCGCGGCGGCGGTGAGCACCAAGGCGATCAGCATGGCATCTTATGATCCACAAGCGGCCTCGACGGCAAGCCTTTGCGGCGGGCCGATGCACCCGCCGCCTCGACCGACGCTCACGCCGCCAGCTGGATATCCCCCGACGCGACCACCCGCGAAAACAGCGGGAAGATGTGCTCTACCGCGAAGGTATGAAGTTCGCTCGACCGCGAGGCGCAGGCGTCCTCGGCGATGACGATGTCGTAGGATAGCTCCCACGCCGAACGGGCGGTCGATTCGACGCCCATATTGGTCGAGATGCCCGCGATCACCACCGTGCGCACGCCACGTCGCCGCAGTTGCAGGTCCAGGTCGGTGCCGGTGAACGCACCCCAATGATGCTTCAAGACGACGATGTCGCCGGGCTGGCGCAGGTCGGGGACGAATTCGCTGAACGCGGGCGGCGTGCCTTCGGGCGGCAGGCTGGGGCGATCGGCGTTGAGGCTGGGCAGCGTTTCGGGCGTGAAGCCGACATGGACCAGGACGACCGGCGCGCCCGCTTCGCGAAAGCGCGCGGCGAGGGTCCTGGCGGTCGCCACCACCGCCTCACCCGATCGCGGTCCGCCCGCATGGGGGACGATGCCCTGTTGCAGGTCGATCAGAATGAGCGCGGTGGTCCGGGGATCGAGTTTCGTCATGCGGTCTCAACCGGCAGGGGCGGCGGGGCGTTCCGTCAGAGACGGCCGAACACCGCCTCGAACCCCGCACGGTCGCCCGCCGCCAGCAGCCGCGCCTGTTCCAGCCAGCGGTCGCGCGCCATGCGGCCCGAAAACGCCCCGAGCTGCGCATCCAGCGACTGGGCCTGCGCTTCGCTGAGCGCGGCCATGTCGCCGACCGTGGTGATGCCGTGTTCGGCCAGCTTCTGGGTCAGCTTGGGGCCCAGGCCCTTGAGCAGGGTGATCGGCTGATCCTCGGGACGTGCCGATTCGGCCGGGGTGGGCGCGGCCTCGGCGGCCGGGCTTGCCGCCATCGGCGCGGCGGCGGCCACCGGTTCGTCGTTCAGCGGCTCGGCCGTGACGACCGGTTCTTCCGGCACCGTGGGCGACGGCATCACCGGCGTCGGAGCCGGAGGCGGGGGAGGCGGCGGCGCACTCGGAGCCGGCGTGGGGGTCGGTGTCGGGACGGGCGTCGACGCCGGAGCCTTCTGGGGCTCGGTCAGCGAGGCTTCGCTGATCGGCTTGCTGTCGGGCTGGCGCAGCGCCATTCCGGCTTCCTGCGCATTCTCCTCCACCCGGCGCGCGGCATGGCGGCGGCGGCGCTTCAGGCGCGTGCCGATCACGATCACCGCGATCGCGGCCAGCGCGACGATGGCGAGCAGGACGAAATGGATGGTCGTGATCGCGGCCACGCCATCGGGAATCAGGCTGGTCGCCGGTGCTGCTGTCGTGTCGTTCATCGCTTCACCCTATCATGTCCCAAGGCCCCGATCGCCAGCCCAATCATCGGATCAGGCCGGAGTTCCCGCTTCGCGCGCAACCTCGCGCCAGCCGATGTCTCGGCGGCAGAAGCCATCGGGGAAGCGGATCGCATCGACCGCGCGATAGGCGGCGGCCTGCGCCTCGCCCACCGTGGGCGCGCTGGCGGTGACGGCCAGCACCCGGCCGCCGCTGGCGACCAGCTGCTCGCCGTCCATCTTCGTGCCCGCCTGGAACACCACCGCGCCGGTCGCCTCGGCGGCGTCGATCGCGTCGATGCCGCCGCCCGCCCTGGGCGTGCCGGGATAGCCCGCCGCCGCCATCACGACGGTCAGTGCGGGATCGTCCGAGAAAGCAGGCGCAGGGATTTCGGCCAGCCGCCCCTCGGCCACCGCCAGCATCACCGCCAGCAGGTCGCCCTGAAAACGCAGCATCAGCACCTGACACTCCGGATCGCCGAAGCGGGCATTATATTCGATCAGCTTGGGCCCCTGCTCGGTCAGCATCAGCCCGGCGTAAAGCACGCCCGAAAACGGCGTTCCCTCGGCACGAAGCGTATCGACGGTGGGGCGCACGATCCGGTCGATCGCCTGTCGCTCCAGCTCGGGGGTCAGCACGCGCGCGGGGCTGTACGCGCCCATGCCGCCTGTGTTCGGGCCGGTATCGCCGTCGCCGACCCGCTTGTGATCCTGTGCCGAGCCGAAGGGGAGGAGCGCCTCCCCATCGGTCAGGACGAAGAGACTGGCCTCCTCGCCCTCCAGAAATTCCTCGATCACCACTTCGGCGCCGGGGACCGAGAACAGGTCGGTGATCGCCCCCTCGGCCTCGGCCTTGGTGAAGGCGACGGTCACGCCCTTGCCCGCCGCCAGGCCATCGGCCTTGATCACCACCGGCAGGCCGAAGGTCGTCGCGAGCGCGGCTTGCGCCTCGGCCAGCGTGTTCACGCGGACATAGCCCGCGGTCGGGATGTCGGCGCGGCGGCACAGGTCCTTGGTGAAGCCCTTCGACCCCTCTACTTGCGCGGCGGCCTTGCTGGGCCCGAACACCGGCACCCCCTCCGCACGCAGCGAATCGGCCAGGCCGTCGACCAGCGGCGCCTCGGGGCCGACCACGACCAGGCCGATGGCGTGATCCTTCACGAACGCCACCACGGCATCGTGATCGGTCGCGTTCAAGCCTACGCAGGTCGCATGGGCCGCGATACCGGGGTTGCCGGGCGCGGCGTAGAGCGTATCTAACCCGTTCGACTGTGCCAGCTTCCACGCCAGCGCGTGTTCGCGGCCACCCGATCCCAGCAGCAGGACGTTCATGCCCGATCCTTATCCCTATGACGAAAGTTCGAGGCTGGTAGCCGAGGAGATCGCCGGCGACAACGCGCTCGCGCTATCGGTGGGCGAACTCAGCTTGAAGCTGAAGCGGATGGTGGAGGGCGAGTTCGGCCATGTCCGCCTGCGCGGTGAGATTTCCGGGTATAAGCGCGCGACCTCGGGCCATGTCTATATGAGCCTGAAGGACGAGAATGCGGTCATCGACGCGGTGATGTGGAAGGGGGCGGCGAACACGCTGCCCTTCCAGCCGCAGGACGGAGTGGAGGTGATCGCCACCGGCCGCCTGACCACCTTCCCCGGCCGGTCGAAATACCAGATCGTCGTCGAGCGGATGGAGCTGGCCGGTGCGGGCGCGCTGATGGCGCTGCTGGAGAAGCTGAAGGCCAAGCTGGCGGGCGAGGGGCTGTTCGACCGCGATCGCAAGAAGCCGCTGCCCTTCATGCCGCCGGTGATCGGTGTCGTCACCTCGCCCACCGGCGCGGTCATTCGCGACATCCTGCACCGGCTGGAGGATCGCTGTCCGACCCATGTCATCGTCTGGCCGGTCAAGGTGCAGGGCGAAGGCTCGGCCAGGGAGATCGCCGCGGCGGTCCGGGGCTTCGATGCGATCGAACCCGGCGGTCCGGTGCCGCGTCCAGACCTGGTGATCGTCGCGCGTGGCGGCGGCTCGATCGAGGATCTCTGGTCGTTCAACGAGGAGATCGTCGTTCGCGCGGTCGCCGACTGCTCTATCCCGATCATCTCGGCGGTGGGGCATGAGACCGACACGACGCTGTGCGACTATGCCGCAGACCTGCGTGCGCCCACGCCCACGGCGGCGGCGGAGATCGCGGTGCCGGTGCTCGCCGATATCCGCCTGACCGTCGCCGCGCAGGGCCAGCGCGCCGAACGCTGCGCGCGGCGCTATGTCGAGCGCGGGCGCGAGCGGCTGGACGCGATGGCGCGGCTGCTGCCCAAGCGCGACCAGTTGCTGGGCCCGCAGCGCCAGCGCGCGGACGAGGCGGGGGCGCGGCTGGACCGGGGACTGGAGCGGCGGGTGACGCTGGCGCGCGGCGGACTGGACCGCGCGGGAGCGGCGCTGCGCCCGGCGATCCTGGAGCGGCAGGTGGAGCGCGGCCGCGATCGGCTGGCCTCGACCTGGCGGCTGGTCCAGTCGCTCAACCCCGACCGTATCCTGGAGCGCGGCTATGCCCGGATCACCGCGCGGCCGGGCGGCGAGACCCTGTCCTCGGCGGAAGCGGCGCGGGCGGCGGATACGCTGACCCTGCGCTTCCGCGACGGGACGGTCGATGTCGCGATCGACGGCGGCGGGGTTGAGCGCCCCGCTCCCAAAACCTATGACAAGCCCAAGCGGGAGCCCAAGGCCGATCAGTCCCAACCCAAAGCGGGCAAGCCGGTCCAGCCGACGCTCCTTTGATCGAAAGTAGTATCATGCTGATGTCCAACACCGATCGCCCCGCGCGGCTTCACTATCTGGCCAACGGCTTTCGGGTCCTGTCACCGGGTGATCATGTCGTCTGCGCGGTGACCGGGCGGCGCATCCCGCTGGAAGACCTGAAATATTGGAGCGCGGAACGGCAGGAAGCCTATGCCGATGCCCATGCCACCGCGCAGGTGCTGGCACCGCAATGACGCTGTGGGGCGCGGGTACGCTGCTGGGCCTGGCCGCCTGCGTCGCGTCCGCCGGGCTCGCCATGCGCCCCGCCACAGGCTCCATGTCGCAGGCCGGTTCGATGCCGGTGGCGCCGCCGTCCCCGTCCTTTCGCTGGACCGGCCAGCTCAGCCAGGGGGGATTGATCCGGGGGCAGGCACCTGCCGGCGCGGTGTCGGTGACGCTGGATGGCGAGGTTCTGCCATTGGCCCCGGACGGCACGTTCCTGGCCGGGTTCGATCGCGATGCCGGGCCATCGGCCGAACTCGTCGCGAACCTCGCCGATGGCACCCGGTTTCGCCAGACGCTGACCGTCGCGCCGCGCGCCTGGCGGATCGAGCGGCTGGACCGACTGCCCAAATATCCGGTCCCCGATCCCGAATTCCAGCGCCTGCGCCCGCCCGAGCTGGAGCAGATCCGCGCCGCGCGTGGCCAGGCCACCGACGCGACCGGCTGGCGTCAAACGCTGATATGGCCGGTCACGGGGCGTATCTCCGGCCTGTTCGGGGCGCAGCGCATCTATCGCGGCGAGCCGGGCAGCTATCATTCGGGCACCGACGTCGCGGTCCCCACCGGCACCGTCGTGCGCGCGCCCGCCGACGGTGTCGTGATCCTGGCCGCCGAACAGCCCTTCACGCTGGAGGGGCATCTGCTGATGCTGGATCACGGGCAGGGGCTGAACAGCGCCTTCCTGCACCTGTCGCGCATCGACGTGCGTGCCGGCGAGCATGTCCGCCAGGGCCAGCCGATCGGCGCGGTCGGCGCCACGGGCCGCGCGACCGGCCCGCATCTCCACTGGAGCCTGCAATGGCGCGGACGCAAGCTCGACCCGCTGCTCGTCACCGGGCCGATGCCCTGATCGATCAGCGAATCCGTTTGACCAGGATCGAGCGCCCGCCCGCGATCGAGGCACGGTAGCCGCCGAGCGGCGCCTCCTTCAGCACGATCTTGTCACCGGGATCGGGCGGGAAGGTCAGCGCGTCGACCGTCTGCCAAACCGAGCCGTTGGCCAGTTCCAGGTTCCAGCGGCCATAGACGTTGCTGGACTTGGCCACCGTGACCTTGGTGTCGAGCTGGCGAACCGCGGTCGCATCGTCGTCCTTGCCGCCGCCGAACATCTCGCTGGTCGGCACCGCCAGCCCGAAGCGCGACTGTTTGCGCGCGATCACCGTCTTGCGATCCAGCACCATCAGGTCGCCCGCCGCACGCGAGGCCAGGATGGTGCCCGTCGCGCGGTCGTAACAGGCCAGGCGGTCACGATCTTCGCCTATTGCCTTGCAACGTTGCAGCTCGTCGAACTGGCGAACCGCAGTCCCGTCCTGCGCCAGTACGGGGGCGACAGGACACACTGCCATCGCCGCCGCTATCACCATTTTGCCACACCGATCAGCCGTCGTCATCGTTGTGCACCATACGTCATGATCCGCCCCCAACCTGTTGATCCGGCGCTTATCCGATGGGAACGCGGCGGGTGCAAGACGATCGCTTTATTGCCCGGAGCATATCGGATTTGTCATGAATTGGGCTCTCGGCAGGGTCTGTTGCAGTTATGCTACATTGCAGCAAAAAGGTAATCATTGGTGCAAATGCCGATTGTATAACGTTTTACGGCGCGGTTACGCTCTCACCCATGCGGCAAGGCCAACTTGCGCAGGATTGAGGCCCGATAACGGGCCCATGAAAAGGGGTTAGATATGAAGCAGTTCTTCCGGGGCCAGTTGCTGGCGACCAGCTTGCTGGCCGGTACGGCCATGTTTGGGGCGGCACCCGCCTTTGCGCAGACCACCGATCAGTCCGGCAATGCGCCCGTGGCGGCTCCGCCCGCCGCGCAGGAGCCGGGCGTCCAGACCAGCGAGTCGACCGCACCCGCCACGCAGAGCGGCGACGTCGTCGTTACCGGCACGCTGATCCGCAACCCGAACATCGTCGCGACCAGCCCGGTCCAGGTGGTCGGCCAGGAGGAAATCCGCCTCCGTCAGGTCAACGTCGCCGAGCAGATCCTGCGCGAACTGCCGGGCGCGGTTCCCTCGATCGGTTCGCAGGTCAACAACGGCAATGGCGGCGCGTCGTTCGTCAACCTTCGTGGCTTGGGCACGAACCGCAACCTCGTCCTGCTCGATGGCGCGCGCATTGCCCCCGCCAACCTGGGTGGCGCGACCGACCTTAACAACATCCCGCTGGCGCTGCTCGAGCGCCTGGAAGTGCTGACCGGCGGTGCATCGACCACCTACGGCGCCGACGCGGTCGCGGGCGTGGTGAACTTCATCACGCGCAGTGATTTCTCGGGCGTTGATCTGGCCGTGACCGACCAGATCACCGGCAAGGGCGATGGCCACAGCTACCGCGCCGAACTGACCGTCGGCGCCAATATGGACGACGGCCGCGGCAACGCGGTGCTGAGCATCGGCTACCAAGAGCAGAACCCCGTCTATCAGGGCGCGCGCGACTACGGCATCCAGTCGATCGATTCGTACACCGGCGGCGCCGGTGGTTCGGGCACGACCATCCCAGGCCGCTTCTCGGTCGGTACGACCGGTACGCGCCAGATCAGCCAGGATGGCAGCGCGCTGGTTCCGACCTACTCGCTGTTCAACTTCAACCCGTACAACATCTACCAGACGCCGTTTAAGCGCTTCAACATTTTCGGTTCGACCAAGTATCAGGTCTCCGACCACCTGGAATTCTACAGCCAGGCGATGTTCTCGAAGAACACCGTGTCGACGATCATCGCGCCGTCGGGCACCTTCGGCAATGCGCTGACCGTTCCGATCAGCAACCCGTATCTGTCGGGCGCCGTGCGTGACAGCTTCTGCTTGAACGCGGTTGACGCCGATCCGCTGACGGCGGGCCGCCAGGCGCCGACCCAGGCGCAGTGCAACAGCTACTACGCCGCGACCAGCCCGACCGATGCGAACTACCGCACCTTCACGACGGCCGCCGCGCGCCGCTTCGTCGAGGCAGGTCCGCGTATCTCGGAATACACCACGCAGCTGTTCAACATCCGCGCGGGCGTTCGTGGCGACCTCATCGGCAACTTCAAGTACGACGTGTTCGGCACGTACGGCGAGAGCGAGAACACGCAGCGCCAGTCGGGTAACGGCCTGCTTTCGCGCCTGCAGCAGGCGACGCTGGCGACCAACACCAGCACCTGCCTTACCGCGACCAATGGCTGCGTTCCGATCAACCTGTTCGGTCCGGCTGGCAGCATCACGGCGAACCAGCTGGGCTATCTGCTCGGCGTGACCACGAGCAGCGGCGTGATGACCTCGCTGGGCACCCTGCGCGGCGTCATCAGCGGTGACTTGGGCGTCTCCAGCCCGTTCGCCGACACGCCCGTCAGCATCGCGTTCGGTGGCGAGTATCGCAAGTACACCGCGCGCACGACGTCGGACACGGCCACCCAGACCCCGGCCGAGGTGCTGGGCAATGGCGGCGCCACGCCCAACGCCACCGGTCGCTATGACGTCAAGGAAGGTTTCGTCGAAGTCAACGTGCCCCTGGCCGAGGACAAGCCCTTCTTCCGCAACCTGTATATCGAGGCCGGTGCCCGCTATTCGGATTATTCGCTTTCGGGCGGCAACTGGACTTGGAAGGCGGGTGGCGGCTGGGAGCCGGTCGCGTCGCTCAAGTTCCGTGGTCTGTACACCCGTGCGGTGCGCGCGCCCAACATCGGCGAACTGTTCTCGCCGGCGGTGACCGGTCTCGACAACCTGGCGGTCGATCCGTGCGCGGGTGCCGCGCCCGTGAACAACGCCAACCTGCGCGCCGTCTGTATCGCACAGGGCGCTCCGGCGGCCACGATCGGCAATATCAACCAGCCTTCGTCGGGTCAGATCAACACCACCGGTGGCGGCAACCTGAACCTTGGCGTCGAAACTGCCTCGACCGTGACGATTGGTGCAGTGATCCAGCCGACCTTCCTGTCGGGCTTCTCGCTGACGGTCGATTATTACAACATCAAGGTGAACAACGCGATCAGCTCGCCGACCGTGGGTGACGTGGTCAATGGCTGCTTCGCCAACCTGACCGCTGCCAGTGCGACCAGCGCGGCCTGCACCGGCATCCGCCGTAACCCGCTGACCGGTGGTCTCGACGGCAGCGCCGCAACCACGCCGGGTCTGCCGGTGCCGCTGGCCAATATCGGCCAGCTGCTGACCGACGGTATCGACCTTTCGGCCAACTACCGTCATGATCTCGGCTTCGCCAAGCTGGGGCTGAACTTCAACGGCAACTGGACCAGCCGTTCGAAGTTCAAGGCGACCCCGACCTCGATCTATCGCGAGTGCGTGGGCTATTATTCGGTCAACTGCGCGTCGATCCAGCCGGAATTCTCGTTCAACCAGCGCACCACGCTGAGCATCGACAAGGTCGACCTGTCGGTCCTGTGGCGCTTCCTGTCGCCGACCAAGTACGAACCACTGGCGCTGGCCGACGATATCGCGGCGGGTGGCGGCCCGGTCGCTGCCTATCAGCGCATCAAGGCCTATCACTATTTCGACCTGGCGGCGCAGTTCCAGGCGACCGACCGTTTCTCGCTGCTGTTCGCGGTGCGCAACGTGTTCGACCGCAAGCCGCCGTTCGTCGGTTCGTCGATCGGTTCGACCAGCTTCAACAGCGGCAACACCTATCCGTCGACCTACGATCCGCTGGGTCGTCTGTTCTCGGTCACGGCGCGCGTCACGCTCTGATCTGATCAACCCACTCCATATGAGGGGCGGTGGCTTCGGCCATCGCCCCTTTTTTTATGCCCGCGATCCCGGCCCGTGACGAACGATCCGCCATGACGCGGTGCCGTGCCCCGAGACCCAAAGTTCGCGTTTGCAACATTGCCGATTGGTTCCACCGCTTGTCGCGCTCAACCATCGGTTCATCGTGGCAATAAGGAAACATCAGTGTCTTAAAAAGTGTCGCAATTTGTATCGGCGCTGGCCTCGCTCGGCGTTCTGCAATCGTTATCTGGAGGTAAGCCAGAGGGGGTGACGCATTGTTCGCTGCGCAGCAGCCTGTCGCGACCGCCGAAAATCCCGTCTTTACAAGGGGCGGAGTTGGTATCACTCAAGCAACATTCAGTTACGGAGCAGAAATTCCGTTTCACGGACAACATGCCCCTGGCGCACCGAAAACGGACGCCAGGATGAAAAAGGGGTAATAAAGATGACCAATTCCTGGATCGGTCAGCGTCGGCTCGGCCTGATGGCGACCGTCGCACCGCTTTCGATGCTGCTCGCGGTGCCCGTGACGGCGCAGACTGCGCCTGCGGCGAACCAGAACGCCGAGGACAATGCGCAGGTCGCGCAGGGCGCCGAGCAGGCCAATGCCGGGACCAGCGGCGACATCGTCGTGACCGGCTCGATCATCCGCGGCGCCGATGTCGGCCCGTCGCCGGTGTCGACCATCACCGCCGAGAATCTCGACGCGCGCGGCATCAACACGGTTCAGGCGGGCATTCAGGCGCTGGCGTCCAATAACGGCCCTGCGCTCACCAACTCGTTCACCGCCAATGGCGCATTCGCGACCGGCGCCTCGTCGGTGTCGCTGCGCGGCTTGTCGACCAACTCGACCCTGGTGCTGTTCGATGGCCTGCGCGCCGCCTATTATCCGCTGTCGGATGACGGCACGCGTAACTTCGTCGACCTGAACACCATCCCCGACGACATCGTCGACCGCGTCGAAGTGCTGCGGGACGGCGCATCGTCCAGCTACGGCGCGGACGCGATCGCGGGCGTGGTCAACATCATCACCAAGCGTTCGGTGAAGGGCGTGATGGGCCGCGCCGAGGCGGGTATCTCGCAGCGTGGCTATAACGCGAACCAGCGCCTGTCGCTGACCGCAGGCACCGGCGACCTCGATGAGCAGGGCTACAACGCCTATATCAGCGGCTTCTATTACCGTTCGGAGGGCGTGAAGGCCCGCCAGCTGCCCGCGCCGTTCAACTCCAGCGACGAGCGTGGCATCTGCTCCAGCCGGACCGGCACGCTGGTCTGCGGCCCCAACGGCATCGCCAACGGCCTGGACCAGAACAACCAGTACACCAACGGCTTCGCGATCGGCACGCCGACCTTCTATGTGCGTCCGGCGGATGCGACGAACACCACGGCGCTCGGCCGCTACCAGTTGCTGAACCCGGCGGCGGGCTGCCTCACCGGCACGCCGTACAATCCGACCGCGGCCGAACTGGCGCTGCCCGCCAACGCCACGGCACCGGGCACCGTCTGCCAGGTCGACAACCAGCGGCTGTATGGCAACATCACGCCGGACATCGAGCGTGTCGGCGGATCGGCGCGCTTCACCGCCAAGATCGGTGACACGTCGGAAGCCTATCTGCAGCTCAACTTCCAGCAGGCGACGACCGGCTATACCGGCACCCCGACGGTGCTGCGCGCCAATGCCCCCGCCGGTATCCTGTTCCCGCAATATTCGACGTCGCAGAACGCGACGCCCGCGATCGATCCGAACTCGGCGATCCTGGCGCTGCCGGTCTATGTCTGCGCCCGCACCACCGTCGGCGCGTGTAACGCGACCAACGGCACGCTGAACCCGAACAACCCGTTCGCCGCCGCCGGTCAGGTCGCCCGTCTGGTCGGCGCGCTGCCGAACAGCTTCGAATCGACCCGCACCCGCAGCCGCGTCTACCGCGCCGCCTTCGGCATCAACGGTACGATCTTCGACGATGTCGACTATCGTTTCGATGCGACCGCGATGCACACCGACCTGCGTCTCGAGCAGAGCGGCTATGTCTACATCCAGCACCTGCTCGATGTGATCAAGGACGGCAGCTACAACTTCGTCAATCCGGGCCTGAACAGCCAGGCGACGCTGAACTATCTGACGCCGACCAACATCACCAACGACAGCTCGGACCTGCTGCAGGCGCAGTTCACCCTGGGCAAGGCGATCATGGCGCTGCCGGGCGGCGACCTGCGCGTCGCGGTCGGCGGCTCGATCTTCTACGAAGCGATCGACGCACCCAGCGCCAACTCGGACGAGAACGGCCCGACCCAGCGCTATTTCCGCCTGAACGCCTTTGGTACCAAGGGCAACCGCACCGTCTCGTCGGCCTTTTACGAGGTCAATGCGCCGGTCCTCGACCAGCTGACGCTGAACGCCTCGGGCCGTTACGACCATTATTCGAGCGGCCAGAGCGCGTTCTCGCCCAAGTTCGGCGCGATCTTCAAGCCGATCCGCCAGGTCGCGCTGCGCGGCACCTACTCGCGTGGCTTCCGCATCCCCTCGTTCGGCGAGGCGAATGCACTGCCCACCACGGGTTACGTGACCCAGTCGCTGAACAGCATCCCCGATGCCTTCCTGCGCCAGTACAGCATCAATCCGGGCGCCAGCCAGGTCTGCTCGGCCGCGACTCCGCAATTCTGCTCGGCTTATATCACCAACTATTCGATCGGGCAGACGACGCTGGCGTCGCAGAACCTGGCGCCTGAAAAGTCGCGCAGCTTCACCGCCGGCATCAAGGTCGATCCGGTGCGTGGCCTGTCGCTGACCGTCGATTACTTCAACATCCGCAAGACCGGCGCGATCACCACGCCGAACCTGGCGCCTGCGATCGCCAACTACTATGCTGGCGGCGCGGCCCTGCCCGGGTTCGAGGTCATCCCGGATGCCGTCGACGTCAACAACCCGACCGCCATCCCGAAGATCGCCTTCGTCCGCTCGCAGCTGATCAACGCCCAGACGATCAAGTCCGAGGGTATCGATTTCGGCGTGAACGGCTTCTACGACTTTGGCGCGGTCAAGTGGTCGACCAACCTGAACGCCAGCCTGATCCTGGAGCTGAGCACGACGGTCGATGGCGTTCGCCAGACCTATGTCGACACGCTGGGCAACTTCAACCTGACCGCCGGTTCGGGCACGTTCGAGTGGAAGGGCAACTGGGTCAACACCTTCGACTTCGGCAACTTCGCTCTGTCGGGTACGGTCAACTACACCTCTGGCTATGACCTGTCGGCCATGGACCAGGGCGACGCTTACAAGGATTGCGGCCAGGCCCCGGCCTATTTTGGCTGCCGCGTGAAGAGCTACATCACCGCCGATGCGAACGCGTCGTTCAAGGTCAACGACCGCTTCACATTCTACGTGAACGTGCTGAACGTCTTCAACCGCCTGCCGCCGGTCGATCCGGTCACTTACGGCGCGTATCTGTACAACGCGGTGCAGGGCGGTGACGGCATCTTCGGCCGCTCGTTCCGCGCGGGCGCCAAGTTCAACCTCTAACCCCAGGGTTTCCTACCCCGGAAACCCTCACTCCACGGGGGCGGCCTTGACGGGCCGCCCCCTTTTTCTTGGGCTGGCGCGTATACCGGCGTCCAGTATCGCCACGAAACGATCCGTGTGTCGGATGGGGCAGCTGTGTTGGGAACGACCCGCGCCGCGCTGCCTTGCCGTGACCAGATCACCGGCTGGTTGCCACGCGGGCCGGTTCCTGCCTGAGGGGGCAAAGCCGGGGCGGTTCTCCCGGCTTTCACACCATGCTTACCCCACCGACAGCGCCAGCTTGCCGTCACCCTCGTCGACCGTGACGGTCGAGCCGTCCTTCACATTCCCACGCAGGATTTCCTCGGCCAGCGGGTCCTGGAGGTGGCGCTGGACCGCGCGGCGTAAGGGGCGCGCGCCGTATACCGGGTCGTAGCCCACCCGGCCCAGCCATTCGCGCGCCGCTTCGGTCAGGTGCAGGCCGATCTTGCGATCGCTAAGCAGCTTGGCGACGCGGCCGATCTGGATGTCGACGATCGGGCCCATATGGCTTTGACCCAGCCGGTGGAACAGGATGATCTCGTCCAGCCGGTTGAGGAATTCGGGGCGGAAATGGCCGCGCACGATCTCCATCACCTGCGGCTCGACGCTCTCGACGCTCTGCCCGTCCTCGACATTGGCCAGATACTGGCTGCCCAGGTTCGAGGTCAGGATGATGAGCGTGTTGGAAAAGTCGACCGTCCGCCCCTGGCCATCGGTCAGGCGACCATCGTCCAGCACCTGGAGCAGGATGTTGAACACGTCGCCATGCGCCTTCTCCACCTCGTCGAACAGCACGACCTGATAGGGCCGCCGCCGCACCGCTTCGGTCAGCACGCCACCTTCCTCATAGCCGACATAGCCGGGAGGAGCGCCGATCAGCCGGGCGACGCTGTGCTTCTCCATGAACTCGCTCATGTCGATGCGCACCATCGCGCTGGGGTCGTCGAACAGGAATTCGGCGAGCGCCTTGGTCAGCTCGGTCTTGCCGACGCCCGTCGGCCCCAGGAACAGGAAGCTGCCCAGCGGGCGGTTCGGGTCCTGCAAGCCCGCACGTGCACGGCGCACGGCGGTGGAGACGGCGCGGACCGCATCCTCCTGGCCGATCACGCGCTTGCCGATCACCTCCTCCATGCGGAGCAGCTTCTCGCGCTCGCCCTGGAGCATCCGGTCGACCGGCACGCCGGTCCAGCGGCTGACCACGCCCGCGATATCGTCGGCGGTCACTTCCTCGCGCAGCATCGCGCCCTCGGTCGCGGACTGCGCCTCGGCAAGCTGCTTCTCCAGTTGCGGGATGCGGCCATAGGACAGCTCACCCGCCTTGGCGAGGTCGCCCGCCCGCTGCGCCTGGTCGAGTTCGATCCGCGCCTGATCCAGTTGCTCCTTGAGCCTGGCTTCGCCCGCGATCTTGTCCTTCTCGGCCTGCCAGCGCTGGGTCAGCGTGTGCGATTGCTCCTCCAAATTGGCGAGTTCGCCTTCCAGATGGCCGAGCCGGTCGATGCTGGCGGCGTCGCTCTCCCGGCGCAGCCCCTCGCGCTCGATCTTCAGGCGCAGGATGCGCCGGTCGAGCGTTTCGATCTCCTCGGGCTTGGACTCCACCTCCATGCGGATTCGGCTGGCGGCCTCGTCCATCAGGTCGATCGCCTTGTCGGGCAGGAAGCGGTCGGTGATGTAGCGGTTGGACAAGGTCGCTGCCGCCACCAGCGCGCCATCGGTGATGCGGACGCCGTGGTGAAGCTCGTACTTCTCCTTCAGGCCGCGCAGGATCGAGATGGTGTCCTCGACCGTGGGCTCACCGACGAAGACGGGCTGGAACCGCCGCTGGAGGGCGGGGTCCTTCTCGACATATTTGCGATACTCGTCGAGCGTGGTCGCGCCGACGCAGTGCAACTCGCCACGCGCCAAGGCGGGCTTGAGGAGGTTGGAGGCGTCCATCGCCCCGTCGCCCTTGCCCGCCCCGATCAGCGTGTGCATCTCGTCGATGAACAGGATGATGTCGCCCTCGGCGGCCTTCACCTCGTCGAGCACGCCCTTCAGCCGCTCCTCGAACTCGCCGCGATACTTCGCACCCGCGATCAGCGCGCCCATGTCGAGCGCCATCAGCTTGCGGTCCTTCAGCGTGTCGGGCACGTCGCCGTTCGCGATGCGCAGCGCCAGCCCTTCGGCGATCGCGGTCTTGCCGACGCCGGGTTCGCCGATCAGCGCGGGGTTGTTCTTGGTCCGGCGCGCCAGGATCTGGATGGTGCGGCGGATTTCCTCGTCGCGGCCGATCACGGGATCGAGCTTGCCGTCGCGCGCCACTTGGGTGAGGTCGCGGGCGAACTTCTTCAGCGCGTCATAGCGGTCTTCCGCGCCCGCCGTGTCGGCGGTGCGGCCCTTGCGCAGCTGTTCGATCGCGCCGTTCAGGCTTTGCGGGTTCACGCCGCCCGCCGCCAGCGCCTTGCCCGCCGCATTGGTCGACGCCAGTGCCAGCGCGAGCAGCAGCCGCTCGACGGTGACGAAGCTGTCCCCCGCCTTTTGCGCGACCTGTTCGGCCTGGTCGAGCACGCGGACCAGATCATTGTCGAGGCCGGGCGAGGATTGCGCGCCCGAGCCGGAAACGGCCGGGATACGGGCAAGCGCCGCATCGGTCTCTCGCTCGACACGCTTGGCATCGCCGCCCGCGGCCTGGATCAGGCCGGACGCCATGCCCTGATCATCCTCGATCAGCGCCTTGAGGAGATGTTCGGGGGCGATACGCTGATGGCTGTTGCGGATCGCCACGGTTTGCGCGGCTTGGAGGAAGCCTTTTGCGCGGTCGGTGAATTTTTCGAGGTTCATCTGGGGTTCCTGTCGCTTTCCAGGTCAGATGGTGTTGCATTTGTGCAACACAAGGGGTTGGCGGAATTTCCTGTCCGCAACATGGGATGGCCGTTTCGATAACGAAAGGGTCCGCCGCCGTTCCTGACGAAATCGGTTCGTCGTGGTGGGATTGCGGTCCGCCGCACGCCCGCTATGGTCGCGCCATACACTTGAGTGGGGAGACTCAAAGAATATGCGTACCAAGTCCGTGGCGCTGACCGGCGCCGCCGCCCTTGCATTTGCCATGTCCAGCCCGGCCGTGCTGGCCCAGACCGCATCAAAGCCCGCGCCCGCATCGAAGCCCGCGCCCGTGTCGACCCTCGTGAAGGCGGTCGATATTCCCTATCAGACCTTCACCCTGAAGAACGGGTTGCGCGTCGTCGTCCACACCGACCGCAAGGCACCGGTCGTCGCGGTCAGCGTCTGGTACGATGTCGGCTCGAAGCATGAGCCCAAGGGCAAGACGGGCTTTGCGCATCTGTTCGAACATCTGATGTTCAACGGCTCGGAAAACGCCCCCGGCGACTTCTTCGCGCCGCTCAAGTCGGTGGGTGCCACCGATTATAACGGCACCACCTATTTCGACCGGACCAATTATTTCGAGACGGTGCCGACCGCCGCGCTCGACCGTGCGCTGTTCCTGGAGTCGGATCGCATGGGCTATCTGCTCGGCGCGGTGACGCAGGGCGTGCTCGACGAGCAGCGCGGCGTCGTCCAGAACGAGAAGCGCCAGGGCGACAACCAGCCTTACGGCCTGACCCAGTACAAGATCCTGTCGGGCCTGTTCCCCGAGGGCCATCCGTATGCGCACAGCACCATCGGTTCGATGGCCGATCTCGACCAGGCTTCGCTGGAGACGGTGAAGGACTGGTTCCGCAGCCATTATGGCCCGAACAACGCGGTGCTGGTGCTGGCGGGTGACATCGACGTCGCGACCGCCAAGCCGCTGGTCGAGAAGTATTTCGGCGCGATCAAAGCCGGCCCAGAAAGCGTGCTGCCGACGGTGACGATCCCGACGCTGCCCGCCCCCGTCAACGAGGTGATGAAGGACCGCGTGGCGGCGGTCATGGTCAGCCGCAACTGGGCGGTGCCCGGCCTGAACGATCCCGAAAGCGCCTCGCTGGTGGTCGCGGGTTCGATCCTGGGCGGCCTGGCCTCGTCGCGGCTCGACAATATCCTGGTGAAGCAGGAAAAGCTGGCGGTGCAGGTGTCGGCGAGCGACCGTCCCTTCGCGCAGGTGGGCATGTTCAACATGACCGCGATCGTGCGCCCCGGCGTCGACCCCGCATTGGTCGACAAGCGGATGCAGGAAATCCTGGCCGACTTCCTGGCCAAGGGGCCGACCGCCGACGAGGTGCAGCGCGCCGTGACCCGTTATGTCTCGGGCCGTGTCCAGGGGCTGGAATCGGTCGGCGGCTTTGGCGGCAAGGCGGTCGCGCTGGCCGAGGGCGCGCTCTATTCGAACGATCCGGGCAAATATAAGAAGCAGCTGGAACAGATCGCGGCGCAGACGCCCGCGACCGTGAAGGCGGCGGCGGACAAGTGGCTGTCGCGTCCGGCCTATACGCTGACCGTCGTGCCGGGCGCCCGCGACGCCTATGAAGAGGCCAAGGTGCCGCCGCGCGCCGATGTGCCCGCAGCGCCCGACCAGCCCGCCAAGGGCACGCGCGGCGCCCTGCCCGAGGTGGGTCAGGTCAAGCCGCTGAGCTTCCCGACGGTCCAGCGTAGCCGCCTGGCCAATGGCATCGAGCTGATCTACGCGCAGCGCACCGCGGTGCCGGTGACGCAGATCGCCATGTCCTTCGACGCCGGGATCGCGGCCGACGTGCCCGGCAAGCTGGGCACGCAGCGCATGGTCCAGTCGATGCTGGACGAGGGCACCACGCGCCGCAACACGATCGCCATCGCCGAGGAGCAGGAGCGTCTGGGCGCGACGATCGGGTCGAGCGCGTCGAACGACCGCACCGTCGTCGGGCTGGACGTGCCGAGCGCCAACCTGGTCCCCGCGCTCGACCTCTATGCCGATATCGTCCGCAACCCGGCCTTCCCCGATCCCGAACTGGCGCGGGTGAAGACGCAGACGCTGGCGGGCATCAAGCAGGAACTGACCAGCCCGCAGGGGCTGGCGGGCCGTGTCCTGCCGCCGCTCGTCTATGGGCCGACCAGCCCCTATGCCAAGGCGCAGGGCGCGGGCGATCCGGCGGCGGTGGCGGCGATGACCCGTGACCAGCTGGTCGCGTTCCAGCAGGCCTGGCTGCGTCCCGACAAGGCCAAGGTGTTCGTGACCTCGGACCGTCCGCTCGCCGAGGTCAAGGCCGCGCTGGACCGCGTGTTCGGCGACTGGCGTGCCACCGGCGCGGGCGGCGTGAAGAACTTCACCGCGGGCCAGCCCTCCGCGCCGAAGATCGTGCTGGTCAACCGCCCGGACAGCCCGCAGTCGATGATCATGGCGGGTGCGCCGACGTCCTTGAAGGGCATCGACAATCTGCTGCTCCAGAACACGGCGAACGACGCGCTGGGCGGCAGCTTCCTCAGCCGGATCAACACCGACATCCGCGAGAACAAGCACTGGTCGTACGGCGTGCGGGGCGGGTTCCAGACATCGGAATTCGCGGCGCCCTATATCATGTCGGCACCGGTCCAGGCGGACAAGACCGGCCCGTCGATCGACGCGCTGCGGGTGGACGTGGCCGAGTTCCTGACCACCAAGCCGATGGACCGGGTCGAGTTCGACCGCGCGATCACCGGTGCGATCCGCTCGCTGTCGGGCAATTTCGAAACCTCGGGCGCGGTCCTGTCGGCGATGCAGGCCAACGACCTGTATCGTCGCCCGGACAATTACTATGCGACGATCACCCAGCGTTATCAGGCGATGACCCTGCCGGAGCTGAACAAGTCGATCCAGGCGGCGTTGAACCCCAAGAGCTTCGTCTGGGTGGTGGTCGGCGATGCCAAGACGGTCAAGCCGCAGCTTGATACGCTGGGCCTGCCCGTCGAGGTGATCGAGCCATCGGCGGTCGTCGCGTCCGCTCCGGCGGCACAATAAGGGAGAGTGGCAATGGCCGATATCGACGGAACCTGGGACTGCATCGTGAAGTCGCCGCTGGGCGATCAGGAGATGACGCTGACGGTCACGACCGAGGGTGATCGCTTCACGGGTTCGGGCGGCGGCCAGATGGGTGCGATGGACATCGAGGGCGACGTGTCGGGCAACACGATCCACTGGAAGATGTCCATTTCCTCGCCGATGCCGATGACGCTGGACTGCGAAGCGACCGCCGATGGCGACACGCTGACCGGATCGGTCGGCGCGGGCGCGTTCGGCAGCTTCCCGCTGTCGGGCACGCGTGCGGGGTGATCTTCGCCCGGTGAGACGGGGAAGGGCGGTGCGTCGGAGGACGCGCCGCCCTTTTTCGTGGGGGTGGGGCGTGGCCTTCGACTTGGCTGAGGCTGAACGGGGGTGGGGTAAGCGCGGCTCCATACCAACCGCTGTTCAGGCTGAGCGAAGTCGAAGGCCATGGGCTGAACCCACCACATAACCGGTTCAATTCCCGCCAAATCCCGTTACGCTGCCCCCAAAGACACATAGGGGACCAGCATGATCGACCGTCGCCATTTCCTGGGCGGGACCGCCGCCATGGCCGTCGCTGCGCAAAGCGAGGCCATCGTCGCCCAGGACACCCCCTCGGCCAAACTCACGGCGCTGTTCGACACGCTGGTCCAGGAACAGCTTCGCCGTGGTCCCGAGGGCGCCACCAATCTGGGGCTCGACACCGGTCCCAACGCCGATCTGCGCAGCAAGCTCTCCGACCAGTCGCCCGCCGGGATCGCGGCGGCAAAGGTCGCGACCAGGGCCGATCTGTCGCGGCTGGAGGCGATCGACCCCGCCACCCTGTCGCCCGAGGAGCGGATCGACCTGGAATCGATCCTCTATACCCGCCGCTCGGCACAGGCGGTGCAGGCCTTCGACTTCGGCGGAAGCTCTTATGGCCCCAGCCCCTATGTCGTGTCGCAGCTGTCGGGCGCATACCAGTTGGTGCCCGACTTTCTCGACACCAAGCACAAGATCGCGAGCGCGGGCGATGCCGATGCCTATGTGATGCGACTGCGCGCCTTTGCCCGCCAGATCGACGCACAGACCGACCGGATGCGCCATGATGCAGGCCAGGGGGTGGTGCCGCCCGACTTCATCCTCGATCTGGCGCTCGAGCAGATGGGCAAGACCCGCCAGCCCGCGTCGGAAGCGCTGGTGGTCCAGTCACTGGCGCGTCGCACCGCCGAAAAGGGGCTGGGCGAGCGTTACGGGCAGCAGGCCACCCAGATCTACGACGCCGAAATCCTCCCCGCGCTCGACCGCCAGATCGCCTTTGCGAAGGCGTTGCGCACCAAGGCCACGCATGATGCGGGCGTCTGGAAACTGCCCCAGGGCGCGGCCTATTATCCGGTCGCGCTGAAGGCCAATACGACAACCAGCTTCTCGCCCGACGAAGTCCACCGCTTCGGCCGCGACCAGGCGGCGATGCTGTCGGCGCGGCTCGACGCCCTGCTTCGCAAACAGGGCTTCACGAAAGGAACGGTCGGCCAGCGCATGGCCGCGCTTTACAAGAACCCGGACCAGCTTTACCCCAACACCGACGAGGGCAAGCGCGCCGCCATCGCCTATTGCAACGCACGGCTCGACGCGATCCGCACCCGCCTGCCGCAGGCGTTCGAGCGCATCCCGCCCTATGGCTTCGAGGTGCGCCGGGTACCGCCCCAGACCGAAGCGGGCGCGGCGGCGGCCTTTGCGCAGGCCCCCGCGATCGACGGCTCGCGCCCCGGCCTCGTCTATTTCAACCTGAAGGACAGCGCCGACTGGCCCAAATTCTGCCTGGCGACGACCGTCTATCACGAAGGGCTGCCGGGCCATCAGATGGAGAGCGGGCTGGCGCTGTCGAACACGCGCCTGCCGCTGATCCGCAAGATCAACGGCTTTTCGGGTTATGGCGAGGGCTGGGCGCTCTATGCCGAGCAGCTGGCGGACGAGATCGGCATGTATGACGACGATCCGCTGGGGCAGCTGGGCTATCTGAAGTTCCTGCTGTTCCGCGCCAATCGTTGCGTCGTCGACACCGGGCTGCATCACCTGCGCTGGACCCGCGGACAGGCGATCCGCCATTTCGTCGAGGCGGAGGGCGAGGCCGAGGGCTTCGCCACGCGCGAGGTCGAGCGCTACTGCGTCAATCCGGGCCAGGCGGCGAGCTACAAGCTCGGCCATTCCGTGTTCGTCGACATCCGCGATGCCGCCAAGAAGCGACAGGGCGACCGGTTCGACTTGAAGGCGTTCCACACCGCCGTGCTGCGCCATGGCCGCGTGCCGCTCGACGTACTGCGCCGCATCGGGGAGGATTGGGCGCGGACTTGACCCGAATCGGCGTCGCGATGATCCTCCCCATGGGAGAATCAGGCGATGCATGGGAGCGTTTCGGTCCGGCAGGACAGAGGGCGGCAATCGGCGGCGGCCATCGCCACGCTGATGGTGCATCTGGCGATTCTGGCCCTGCTACTATGGCTGACGCCGTTCCGATCGGAGCCCAGGCCGGATCAGCCGAGCTTGACGCTGGTGAACGTCTTCCCTCTTCCCGAACCGCCGCCGGTTCCCGTCACGCCGCCACCCCCGGCCCCCGCGCCGGTCGAGCGCGAGAGTCGGGTGATCCGTCCGACCGCCGGGGGCGGCGCGCCCCGTGAGGCGCCGGCACCCGAGGCGCAGCAGGCGGCTCCGGCGGCGGTTGCACCGGCCCATTTCGATCGTGTCGAGCTGCCCGCCCCGGCCGCCGGAGAGGTTACGACCGACCTGCCGCTGCGCACCGGCACCACGGCCTCCGACGGGCGGGGGCAGGGTCTAACCAGCGGACGCGGCACGGGTGGTGAAGGCTCGGGGACGGGCAACGGGCGCGGGAACGGCGATGGTCCGGGCGAGGGGCGGCTCCGCTTTTCCTGGGCGGAATGGATCGAAAAGCCACCTCAGGACCTGATCGACGACGCTTTTCCGAAAATGGCCCGCATGGGCGGGGTCAGCGGGGTGGCCGTGCTGCTATGCGTGGTGCCGACCCCCGGTCGCCCGAAAAGCTGCTCGATCATCGCCGAGCGCCCCGTCAAGCGCGGCTTCGGTGCGGCGGCCATGACGCTCTATCCGCGCTTTCGCATCCGGCCCGTGATGAAGGGCAACGAGGTCATCCAGGCGCAGGTGCTGGTGCCGGTGACCTTCGACGTGCGGCGGGCGATTCGCTGACCCTTACCGCGTCACCCGGGTGATATGCCCCATCTTGCGTCCCGGCCGCGCCTCGCCCTTGCCATAGAGGTGCAGGTGCGTACCCTTTTCGCTGAGCGCGCCTTCCCAAGCGTCGTCGCCGATCAGGTTTTCCATCTGCACCCAGGCCCCGGTCAGCGACGTGTCGCCCAGCGGCAGGCCGCAGATCGCGCGGATGTGGTTTTCGAACTGCGAGGTTTCGGCCCCCTCGATCGTCCAGTGACCCGAATTGTGGACGCGCGGCGCCATCTCGTTGAAGACGGGGCCGTTGTCGGTCGCGAAGAACTCGCAGGCGAGCACGCCGACATAGCCCAGCTCCTCGGCGATGCGGATGGCGAGCGCGGTCGCCTCCTCGGCCTGGGCCAGGATCTCGGCCGGGGCGGGCAGGGTCGAGGTGCGCAGGATCGCGTCGCGGTGGATATTGTGCGGCGGGTCGTAGCGGACCGCCTGTCCGTCTTCGCCGCGAGCGATCACGATCGAGAACTCGTGGCTGAAGTGGATGAACCCCTCCAGCACCGCCGGGCCGCCGATCGCCTCGAACGCAGCGGGCGCTTCGGCGATGTCGCGGATCAGGGCCTGGCCCTTGCCGTCATAACCGAATCGGGTGGTCTTCAGGATGGCGGGGCAGCCGATCCGCTCCAATGCCTCGGTCAGGTCAGTGGCGGAGTTCACCGGTGCCCAGGGGGCGGGGCGGCCGCCGACCTTCTCGACAAAGCTCTTCTCGGCGATCCGGTCCTGCGCGACACGCAGCGCGGCGGGCGAGGGATGGACGGGCAACCGCTCGGCCAGCCATTCGACCGGCGTCACATCGACATTCTCGAACTCATAGGTCACCACGTCGCAGGCGGCGGCGAAGTCGGTGAGCACGACCGTGTTGTGATAATCCGCGCGGGTCAGCGAGGACGCGGTCTGCGCCGCCACGCTGTCCTCGTCGGGGGCCAGCACCTGGGTGCGATAGCCCAGTTGCGCCGCGGCCACCGCCAGCATCCGGCCCAGCTGGCCGCCACCCAGAATCCCGATCGTCGAACCCGGCTTCAGCATGATCGTCTTACCCTTGCGGATCGTTGGCGACATTGTCGGTCTGGCGCTGACGCCAGTCCTTGAGACGTTCGGTCAGGCCCTCGTCGGACAGCGACAGGATCGAGGCGGCGAGCAGGCCGGCATTGATCGCCCCCGCCTTGCCGATGGCCAGCGTGCCGACCGGGATGCCGCCGGGCATCTGGACGATCGACAACAGGCTATCCATGCCCTTCAATGCCTTGGACTCCACCGGCACGCCCAGCACCGGCAGGTGCGTCATCGACGCGGCCATGCCCGGCAGATGCGCCGCACCCCCGGCGCCCGCGATGATGACCTTGATCCCGCGATCGGCGGCGGTGGTGGCATAGTCGTACAGGCGCTGCGGCGTGCGATGTGCGGAGACGACGCGGGTTTCATGCGCCACGCCCAGCGCCTCCAGCGTCTCGGCAGCGTGCCGCATCGTTTCCCAGTCCGAAGTGGACCCCATGATGATCCCGACCGACGTCATATCCGCTCTTCCGCCTTAGCCCCTCTGGCCCCGGTGCCGGAGAAGCGGGCTGACTAGCGGGACGCGGCGAGGGGGGCAACCTCCCGTATACGTTCGGGGGAACCGGCGCGGATTTTTGGCGGAGCGTGGGGGCGTGGGCTTCGACTTCGCTCAGCCTGAATGGAGGTTTGGTAAGCCAAAGGCCCGTTCAGCCTGAGCAAAGTCGAAGGGACGACACCTGCCCGACAGGGCAAAACCAGGGGTGGTCGCTCATCCGACCACCCCCGCGTCGATTACCGTTCCGACAGATAATAGCGGTCGGTCGGCGTCAGGTCGTCGGCCAGTTCATAGACGATCGGCTGCGCGGTCGGGATTTCCAGGCCGGTGATCTCGTCGTCCGGGATGTTCGACAGATGCTTGACCAGCGCGCGCAGCGAGTTGCCGTGCGCCGAGATCAGTACGCGGTTGCCGTCGCGCAGCGCAGGCGCGATGCGCTCGTCCCAATAGGGCAGGACGCGCGCGATCGTGTCCTTCAGGCTCTCGGTCTGGGGAACCGCGATGTCCTTGTAGCGGATGTCGCCCGACACATCGAACTCGCCGCCCGCCTCGGCCGGGGGCGGGGGGACGTCGAAGCTGCGACGCCAGATCTTGACCTGATCCTCGCCATGCTTGGCCGCCGTCTCCGCCTTGTCCAGGCCCGTCAGCCCGCCATAATGACGCTCGTTCAGCCGCCAGTGCTTCTCGGTCGGCAGCCAGAGGCGGCCCATCGTCTCCAGTGCCAGGTTCAGCGTCTTGATCGCGCGGGTCTGGAGGCTGGTGAAGGTCAGGTCGAAGTCGAGGCCCTTCTCGGCCATCATCGCGCCCGCCGCACGCGCCTCCGCCGCGCCTTGCGCGGTCACGTCGACGTCCCACCAGCCGGTAAAGCGATTCTCGAGGTTCCAGGCGGACTGGCCGTGGCGGATCAGGACGAGCTGGGGCATGGAAACTCCTTCAATGTGATGGGGACCGCATAGAGCGGTGGGTTCGCCGGGTCGAGGTCAGCCGCGGAAACGGCCCTGCGTCGCGGCGGGATTGGCCTTCAGCACGCGGCCCATGCGCGTCGGCCGGTCGAGCAGTTCGCCGCCGCAATCGGGACAGGTCTCGTCCAGTTCGTCGGCACATTCGGCGCAATAGGTCGTCTCCAGCGAGCAGATGAACGCGCCGCCCTGCGACGGGGGCAGGTCCGTGCCGCAGCGCTCGCAATCGGGTCGCATCTCGAGCATCAGGCGGCCACCTCGCGCACCACGTCGCAGATCCGGTCGACCAGCGTCTCGACCTGGCGCTTGTCCTCGCCCTCGGCCATTACGCGGATGACCGGCTCGGTGCCCGACGGGCGGATGACCAGGCGACCACGCCCGGCCAATTCGGCTTCGGCGGCGGCGATCACGCCCTGCACCTTCTCATGGTCCAGCGGCTTTCCGCCCGCGAAGCGGACATTCTTCAGAAGCTGGGGCAGAGGGTCGAAACGGTGCAGCACCTCGCTGGCGGGCGCGCCTGCGCGCTTCAACTCGGCCAGCACCTGGAGCGCGGCGACCAGCCCGTCGCCGGTGCGGGCATAGTCGGACAGGATGATATGCCCCGACTGCTCGCCGCCGACATTATAGCCGCGCGTTCGCATCGCCTCCAGCACATGGCGGTCGCCGACCTTGGTGCGGATCAGGCCCAGGCCCTGCGCCGCCAGATGCCGCTCCAGCCCCAGGTTCGACATGACGGTGGCGACCAGGCCGCCGCCCGCCAGCCGTCCCTCGCGGGCATAGCTGGTTGCGATCATCGCCATCAGCTGGTCGCCGTCCACCACCGCGCCGGTTTCGTCGACGATGATCAGGCGGTCGGCATCGCCGTCCAGCGCTATGCCGATGTCGGCGCCGCTCGCCACCACCGTCTCGGCCAGCGTCTGCGGTGCGGTCGAGCCGACGCCGTCATTGATGTTGGTGCCGTTGGGGGTCACGCCGATCGCGACCACGTCCGCGCCCAGTTCCCAAAGGGCAGCGGGCGCGACCTTGTACGCCGCGCCGTTGGCGCAATCGATCACGACGCGCAGGCCATCAAGACGAAGCGACTGCGGGAAGGTCGACTTTGCAAAGTGGATATAGCGACCCGCCGCGTCGTCGACCCGGCGTGCGCGCCCGATCTTGCCCGACGGCACCAGCGGCACATTCTGCTCGATCAGGTCCTCGATCGATTCCTCGGCCTCGTCCGACAGCTTGTAGCCATCGGGGCCGAACAGCTTGATGCCATTGTCGGCGAACGGATTGTGACTGGCCGAGATCATCACGCCGATATCGGCGCGCATCGAATGGGTCAGCATCGCGACCGCAGGGGTGGGCAGCGGTCCGAGCATCACCACGTCCATGCCGACGCTGGTGAAGCCCGCGACGAGCGCCGATTCGAGCATATAGCCCGACAGGCGGGTGTCCTTGCCGATGACGACGCGGTGGCGATGATCGCCGCGCTGGAAATAGGCCCCGGCCGCCATGCCGACCTTCATCGCCATTTCGGCGGTCATTACCGCGCCGTTGGTCGCGCCGCGAATGCCATCGGTGCCGAAATATTTTCTTGCCATACGGCCAAGTCCCTGCCGGTCTAAAAGAGGAAACAGATTGTGGTCGCGTCCCGTTTAGCGTGACCTTTCCAAAAGCTCAAAGACGTCGAAGGGCCCTCATGTCCCGTGCCTCCCTGATCCTTCTCTGTCTTGCCGCCGGTCTGTTGGCCGGGGTGGGGACCGCGACGCTCTCGCCCTGGGTCGCGGGATGGGGGATGGACGTGGCGGGGCCGCTGGGTACCTTGTGGCTCAACGGGTTACAGATGACGGTCATTCCGCTGGTCGTCACGCTGCTGATCACCGGCGTCGCCGCCACCGCGCAGGCCGCGCAGGCGGGGCGGATCGCGGGGCGGGCGATCGTGACCTTCCTCGGCCTCGTCACGCTGACTGCGACGATGGCGGCGCTGGTCACGCCGATCCTGCTGCGTCTCGTGCCGATCCCGCGCGGGGCGGCGGCGGCGCTGAAGACTGCGCTCGGCCATGCCGCGCCCGTCGGGCCGACACCCCCGATATCCGAATTCCTGACCGGCATCGTGCCCACCAACATCTTTGCCGCCGCGACCAACAACGCGCTGCTGTCGCTGATCCTGTTCACCCTCGCCTTTGCCTTTGCGATAACCCGGATCGAGGGCGAGGGGCGGGCGCAGTTGCTCGGCTTCTTCACCGCGATCCGCGATGCGATGCTGGTCCTGATCGGCTGGGTGCTGTGGCTGGCACCGGTCGGCGTCTTCGCCCTGGCCTTCGTGGTGGGGGCCAGCGCGGGGAGCGCGGCGTTCGGCGCGCTGGTCCATTATATCGGGATCATCGCCACGATCGGCGTCATCGTCATGCTGATGGCGTACGGCGTCGCGGCGATCGGAGCGCGGGTCCCGCTGCCCCGCTTCGCCCGTGCGCTGGCCCCGGCCCAGGCGGTCGCGATCTCGACGCAGAGTTCGCTGGCCAGCCTGCCCGCCATGGTCGAGGGCACGAAGACCCTGCGCATCGCGCCTGCCACCTCCAGCCTGGTGCTGCCGATGGCGGTGGCGATGTTCCGGGCGACGCAGCCCGCGATGAACGTCGCGGTCGCCCTCTATATCGCCGACTGGTTCGGCATCGTGCCCGGCCCGGCGGCGGTCGCGGCATCGGTCGTGGCGGCGATCCTCGTCTCGCTGGGTTCGGCCAGCCTGCCGTCGCAGATCACCTTCTTCGCCTCGATCGCGCCGGTCTGCGTCGCGCTGGGGGTGCCTGCCGCACCACTGGGGCTGCTGATCGCAGTCGAGACGATTCCGGACATTTTCAGGACCCTGGGCAATGTCAGCATGGACCTTGCCGCCACCGCGACCGTTTCGCGCTGGAGCGGCACGATCGATGAGGATACCCCATGAAATATCGCACTCTCGGCCCCGAATTCGAGGTTTCCGCACTGGGCCTGGGTTGCATGCCGATGGCCGGTGTCGGCCGCAACATGTATGGCGAGGCGAGCGAGGCGGAGAGCATCGCGACCATCCACCGCGCGATCGAACTGGGCGTGACCCTGTTGGACACCGCCGAAATCTATGGCCCGCTGGCCAATGAGGAACTGGTCGGCCGGGCCATTCGCGGCAAGCGCGATGCGGTCGTCATCGCGACCAAGTTCGGCTTTCGCTATGACGAGAACGGCATGACCGGCGTCGATTCCACCCCGGCCAATGTCCAGCGCGCCTGCGAAGGCTCGCTCAAGCGGCTGGGGGTCGAGACGATCGACCTGTTCTATCAGCACCGCGTCGACCCCAATGTCCCCATCGAGGAGACGGTGGGCGCGATGGGCCGCCTGGTCGAGCAGGGCAAGGTCCGCCGCCTGGGCCTGTCCGAGGCGAGCGCCGACACCATCCGCCGCGCCGCCGCCGTCCACCCGATCGCGGCGGTCCAGTCCGAATATTCGCTATGGGAGCGTGATGTCGAGGCGGACATTCTGCCGGTGGTGCGCGAACTCGGCATCGGTTTCGTGCCGTACAGCCCGCTGGGGCGCGGCTTCCTGACCGGGCAGATCTCGTCGCGCGAGGACCTGCCCGAGGGGGATTATCGGCGGAACGATCCGCGTTATTCGGACGAGAATTTCGACCGCAACCTGAAGCTGGTCGACGTGGTAAAGACCATCGCCGCCGCGCATGACGCGAGCGCCGCGCAAGTCGCGCTGGCCTGGCTGCTGGCGCAGGGCGACGATATCGTACCGATCCCGGGCTCCAAGCGCCGCGCGACGCTGGAGGATTCGATGAAGGCGGCGGAATTGACGCTGTCGGCCGAGGATCTGGCGAAGCTGGACGAAGCCGCGCCGCGCGGTGCCACGGCGGGGCCGCGTTATGGCGAGAAGGCGTTGTCGATGACGCGGCTCTGAGCCGCGTATCGGAATGATACTTCCGAACCTCCGTTCAGGCTGAGCGAAGTCGAAGCCCACGCCCCGGCCTGTCCGCAGGCGTCATCCCGTGCACTTCGACTTCGCTCAGTGCGAACGGAGGTGGGGGGGAGCGGAAGAGCAGGGAGGGGGAAAAAGGGGCGGCCGGTCATTCCGAACCGCCCCGCTGCCATCAATGCGGCTTCTGCTCCAGCCGCGTATCGACGCCCGCCGCCGCCGGTTCGGCCAGCTCCTTGGTCCCCGCCAGCGCCGCATCGGCCTTCAACAGGTCGAGGTGCATCAGCTTGGCGATGAAGGGTGACACGACCAGCACGACGATGCCGATCCCGATCGAGAACCAGCCGATCCGTGTATAGACGTCGAGCACCTTTTCGGGCCCCGCGCCCTCGCCGCCGGTCGCCTGCGCTATCAGCCCGGCGATGAAGTTGCCCGCTGCCGTCGCCAGGAACCAGGTGCCCATCATCAGCCCCGTCATGCTGGGCAGCGACAGCCGCGTCATGGCGGCCAGACCGACCGGCGAGAAGCACAGTTCCGCCATGGTGTGGATCAGATAGACCAGGATGACGAAGATCACCGGCGTCGGCATCCCCGCATAGGCCGCCGCGCCCGCGACCAGCACCATGAAGCCCGCGCCGACCCCGACCAGGCCGATGCCGAACTTGAACGGTGCGCTGGGCTCCCACCCGCGCTTGCCCAGGATCGTCCACAACGCGGCGAACATCGGCGCCAGCAGGATGATGAAGATCGAGTTGACCGACTGGAAGGCCGAGGCCGGGATGGTCCACCCCATCAGCGTCCGGTCGACCGAGCGATCGGTATAGAGGTTCAACGACGAACCCGCCTGCTCGAACAGCGCCCAGAACAGCGGGCACAGCGCGATCAGGAACAGCGCGGCGAAGATGCGGTCGCGGTCCACCTTGGGCAGCTGGAACACCGCGCGCCACAGGATGAACAGGACGGTGGCGGCCGCGAAGACGACCAGCAGCGTGCCGACCGCATCCTGATGCTGGATCAGCTGCCACACACCCAGCGTGGCGACGATCGCGCCCAGATAGATCAGCCATTCGCGCGACAGCCCGGCGACGACCGGCGCGCGCAGCGCGGGCAGCGACGGCGCTTCGCCGGCGCCGTGCAGTTCGCGCTTGAGGGCGATGAAGGCGATGAGGCCCAGCACCATGCCGACGCCCGCCGCGCCGAAGCCATAGGCCCAGCCGACCGTCTCACCCAGCACGCCGCACACGATCGGCCCCAGCGCGCCGCCCACGTTGATGCCCATGTAGAAGATCGAGAAGGCGGGATCGCGGCGCATGTCGTCGCGCGCATAAAGCTGTCCCACCAGCACCGAGATATTGGCTTTCAGAAAGCCGGTGCCGATGACGATCGAGGCAAGCGCGAGGTAGAAGCCCTCCAGATAGGCGCCCTGTGCACCCTGCGGCCCCTCCATGACCGCGATCAGCATATGGCCGAAGGCGATGAACAGTCCCCCGGCCAACACCGCGCGCCTGGCCCCCAGGTAACGGTCGGCGAGATAGCCGCCGATCACCGGCGTCACATAGACCAGCGAGGTATAGGCGGCGTAGATGCCGAAGGCCGGTTCGTCGGTGAACAGGAAATGCTTGGTCAGGTAGAAGACCAGGATGGCGCGCATTCCGTAATAGGAAAAACGCTCCCACATCTCGGTGAAGAACAACAGGAACAGGCCTCGGGGATGGCCCAAAACCGTTTTGCCGCGCGCGGCGGCCTCATACGCAGTCGCCATGCTGGCGTTCACTCCATCGGAATCGCCCCCGGTGCGACCAGGGGCGCACGCGGGGGCGTAATGCTTTGGTAACCTAACGCCAAAGCCGCGACTGTAAATATCATGCGCGACGACGTAAGGATGTAAGCCATGACGGATATGGCTTTCAACGATCGCTCGACCCCCCTCACGCTGCTAGCGACGCGCCGGTCGGGCAAGCCCCGCGACCTGGTCGCGCCGGGCCCGGACGCGGCCGAACTGGCGGACATGCTGGCCATCGCGGCGCGCACGCCCGACCATGGCAAGCTGGCCCCCTGGCGCTTCGTGATCGTGCCGACCGAGGCGCGCGGGAAGCTGGCGGAGGTCATCACCAGCGCCTATCGCGCCGAACGGCCGCAGGCGGGCGCGACCGAGATCGCCTCGCTCGAACAGTTCGCGCACCAGGCCCCGTCGCTGGTGGTCGTGCTGTCGTCCCCGCGCCCCGACAGCCATATTCCGATGTGGGAACAGGAATTGTCGGCAGGTGCGGCGTGCATGAACCTGCTCCATGCCGCCCATGCGCTGGGCTATGCGGGCGGCTGGCTGACCGGCTGGCCCGCCTTTTCGGAGGCGGTGCGCAATGCGTTCGGGACCGCGCCCGAGCGGATCGTCGGCTTCGTCTTCCTCGGCACGCCCGGCCGCCCGCTCGAGGAACGCCCGCGCCCGGACATGGCGCGGATCGTGTCGACGTGGAACGGATAAGCCGAGCAGCGGCCGCGACGGAATTGCAAACGTTCGCAGGCTTTGCCCTCGACACCGCCCCTCGCGTGCTGTATTAACTCGGCATGACAGCTCTTAGCGGCGACGACAGCCCGGTTTACATCCGCCTGCGCGGCACGATCGCGGCAGGTATCCTCAACGGCACTTATCGCACGGGGGACCAGCTTCCTTCGGTGCGCGCGCTGGCCGCCGAGCAGGGGGCGAACCCGCTGACCGTCGCCAAGGCGTATCAGAGCTTTCAGGACGACGGCTATGTCGAGGTGCGGCGCGGGGTCGGCATGTTCGTGCTGCCGGGCGCCGCCGACCGCCTGCGCGCCGCCGAGCGTCAGACGTTCCTGTCGGTGCAGTGGCCGCGCATCCGCGACCATATCGACCTGCTCGGCCTGGACGCGACCGACCTGCTCAGCGTCGAGCGCGTCTGACCTTCGGGCGGATCGCACCCGCGATCAGTCCGGTCGCCACGACCCACAGGGCCGCCAGTCCGGTCAGAACGGCCAGCGTCCGCCACACCCAGCCCCAGGTCCCGCTCATGCCACGGCCGTCATGTAGCCGCTGGACCCAGGTCAGCATGACCGGTGCCGCACGCCCGGTCGCGGCCACCGCACCGGCGCTGTCGTCGGCGACTTTCACCACGCTCATGGTGTTTCCCGCATAATAAAGTGTCCAGTCGGGCGAGCGCTCGGTCGGCCAGGCGATCATGCCAAGCGTCCCATGGGCCAGCGGCCGGGCGCTGGCGACGACGCGTTCCACGGGCAGCGCCGGGCGGGGGAGCGGCAGGACGGGCACGCGGCTGTCCACCTCACCCGAAAAGGCCAGCGCCACGCCGCTTGCCGCCATCACCAGCACCGGGACTGTCGACCATAGCCCGACGGTGCGGTGCCAGCGCGGTGCCCTGTCGGTGCGTCGCTTCGCCTTGCGCTGGGGCCGCCACAGCATCCACAGCCCGCTCAGCGTCACGACAATCAAACCGATCCCGATCACGCCGACGATCGCGCGGCCCGCGCCCGACAGGAACAGCCCGTCATGCCCGCGTCGCAACATGCCCAGCACACCGCCACCCTGCCAGGCACTGGCCAATATCCCGGCGGTGGCCGGATCGAGGAACAACAGGCGGCGCGCCCGGTCGCTGGGGCGGTCGAGCGTCACCACCACCGGCGACGATCCCTGCTCCAGCGACAGGGCGGCGATCCGTTCGCCCGGGCGCAGGCGACGATGCGCGGCGTCGGCATAGCGATCGGCGGGCAGGCGCTGCTCACCGCTGATCCGATAGCGCGCGGGCGACGCGATCCGCTCGATCAACGGCGCGCAGGCCAGGATCGTGCCCGACAGCGCCAGTGCCATGGCGAACAGGCCGACCGCCAGCCCCAGCCAGCGATGGACCCGCAATCCCGTATCGCGAAGGGTAATCCCGGCCACACAAACCCCGAAACAGACGGCGCGCCCTGCCGTAGGCGAGCGGCGGCGTCAATGCGCGGCCTTTCTCCATCCCCACCCCCCGCCCTTGCCCCAGGGACGGCGGTCATTCCTTGGCCTTCGACTTCGCTCAGGCTGAACGGTGGTTGGGATGGCGTTCGCGCAGAGGGGCAGAGAAGGTGGAGCTGGCAAGGCGCTGGCGTGGGGGGCACCCTATAGCCGTTCAGGCCGAGCGCAGTCGAAGCCCACGTTCCGCCCTCGCCCCAAGGACAACGGTCATCCTTTGGCCTTCCACTATGCTCAAGCTGGAACGGAGGGTGGGAAGCGGGAAGGGTTTTTGGTTCGCGCGGAGGACGCAGAGAAGAAGGGCTCAGGAAATGGACGCTCTGGTCCGTCACTCCCCCTCTGCGTTCTCCGCGCCTCTGCGCGAACCCCATCAGCGTCGCAGGAACAGCCAGGACCGGATCGCACTCGCCAGGTTCGGCGGGTCGTCCGCTACGATACGCAACGCGTCGATTTCCGCCACCAGCGCGGAAAGCGGCAGGCCATGGGCGACCGCCTGTTCCTCCAGCGCGGTCCAGAACACCGGCTCCAGGCTGATCGAGGTCTGGTGCCCCGCAATGGTGATCGAGCGTTTCACCGGCCCGACAAAGCCGTGTGCCGGGGCGGCGATCCGGCTCATTCGGTGTCGAAGAGGCTGGCCAGCTGCTCGATGATCGTGCCGCCCAGCTGTTCGGCGTCCATGATCGTCACGGCCCGCGCATAATAGCGGGTCACGTCATGGCCGATGCCGATCGCGATCAGCTCGACCGGGCTCTTGCCCTCGATCCAACCGATCACCTGGCGCAGGTGCCGCTCCAGATAGCTGCCCGAATTGACCGACAGGGTGGAATCATCGACCGGCGCGCCGTCGGAGATGACCATCAGGATGCGCCGCTCCTCGGGCCGCGCGATCAGGCGGCTGTGCGCCCACATCAGCGCCTCGCCGTCGATATTCTCCTTGAGCAGCCCCTCGCGCATCATCAGGCCCAGATTGTTGCGCGCGCGCCGCCACGGCTCGTCGGCCTGTTTGTAGACGATGTGGCGGATGTCGTTCAGCCGCCCGGGCTGCGGCGGACGTCCGGCCGCCAGCCACGTCTCGCGGCTCTGCCCGCCCTTCCACGCGCGGGTGGTGAAGCCGAGGATCTCGGTCTTCACCCCGCACCGCTCCAGCGTGCGGGCAAGAATATCGGCGGAGATGGCGGCGATGCCGATCGGCCGCCCGCGCATCGACCCCGAATTGTCGATCAACAGCGTGACGACGGTATCGCGGAAATCGGTGTCGCGCTCGATCTTGTAGGATAGCGACTGGCCGGGATTGACCACCACGCGGGCGAGGCGCGCCGCGTCGAGAATCCCCTCTTCCTGGTCGAAGTCCCAGGACCGCGACTGTTGCGCCATCAACCGGCGTTGCAGGCGGTTGGCGAGCTTCGACACCGCCGATTGCAGATGCGCCAGCTGCTGGTCGAGATAGCCGCGAAGCCGTGCCAGCTCGTCGGCGTCGCACAGCTCCCCGGCCGCGACCACCTCGTCATATTGGGTGGTCCAGGGCTTGTAGTCGAACTGCGACGCCAGATCGTTCATCGGGCGATTGGGGCGGGTCGGCTGGCTGCCTTCATCGCCGTCCTCGCCGGGTTCGCCGTCGAGATCGTCGAAGGATTCCTGGCTCTGGTCCTGGGACTCGCCGTCCTCGCTGTCCGAGTCGCGCTTCTCGGCGCGCGCCTCTACCTCGCCTTCGCCCTGACCCTGCTGGTCGTCATTCTCGTCGCTCTCGTCCTCGTTCTGCTGATCCTCGCCTTCCTGGTCGTCGCCGCCTTCATCGGACTGTTCGGGTTCGGCGGGGGGCTCGGCAAGTTCGAGGTCGGCAAGCATCCGGGCGGCGAGCGTCTGGAACGCCTTCTGGTCGTCCATCGCGCCCGCCAGCGCATCGAGATTGGTCGCCCCTTCCAGCCAGTCGCGGACCAGCGCCAGCGCGGGCGCGGTTTCGGCCGGGGAGGGGCGCCCCGTCATCCGCTCGCGCAGAAGTAGCCCCAGGGCCGTCGACAGCGGTACTTCGTCGCGGTTGCGCGCCCGCGTCAGCGGGTCGGAACGCAGCCGGACGTCGAGCGCATGGGCAAGATTGTCGCCGATCCCGGCATAACCGCGCGCGCCCAGCGCCTCGACCCGCGCCGTCTCGACCGCGTCATAGACCGCGCGCGCGACCGCCTCGACCGGGGCGGCACGAGCGTGGAGCGCGGTGTCGTGCAGCTTCAGCCGGAGCGCGAAGGCGTCGGCGAAGCCGCGCGCTTCCGCCACCTGTTCGGGCGGCAGCGCACGGCCGGGCATCGGCACGCGGATATGCTTGCCCGAGGAGGTCGGCGCATCGGCGGTGAAGGCAAGCTCGACCTCCGGCTCCTGCGCGAGCGCGCGTGCCGTGCCGCCGAGGACCGCCTTGAACCGGTCGAGAGGGGTTTCGTTCGCCAAGGAGATCAGGCCCGGCCGACAACGCTTTCGGGCAGGTCCTTGCCGAAGACGCGCTGATAATATTCCGCCACCAGTGCGCGTTCGTTCTCGTCGCACTTGTTCAGGAACGACAGGCGGAAGGCGAAGCCCGGATCGCCGAAGATCAGCGTGTTCTGCGCCCAGGTGATGACCGTGCGTGGGCTCATCACGGTCGAGATGTCGCCGTTGACGAAGCCCTTGCGGGTCATGTCGGCGACGCGGACCATATTCTCGACCAGCTGCTTGCCGTCGGGCTTGTCATATTCGCCCGACTTGGCGAGCACGATCTGCGCCTCGGTTGCGGCGGGCAGATAGTTGAGCGTGACCACGATGTTCCAGCGGTCCATCTGGCCCTGGTTGATCTGCTGCGTGCCATGGTACAGCCCGCTGGTGTCGCCCAGGCCGACCGTGTTGGCGGTGGCGAACAGGCGGAACCACTTGTTCGGACGGATGACGCGGTTCTGGTCGAGCAGGGTCAACTTGCCTTCCGTCTCCAGCACGCGCTGGATCACGAACATCACGTCGGGGCGGCCCGCATCATATTCGTCGAAGACGAGCGCGGTCGGCGTCTGAAGCGCCCAGGGGAGCAGGCCCTCGCGGAATTCGGTCACCTGCTGCCCGTCCTTCAGGACGATGGCGTCGCGGCCGATCAGGTCGATACGGCTGATATGCGCGTCCAGGTTGATGCGGATGCACGGCCAGTTCAGGCGCGCGGCGACCTGTTCGATATGGCTCGACTTGCCGGTGCCGTGATAGCCCTGCACCATCACGCGGCGATTGTGCGCAAAGCCCGCAATGATCGCCAGCGTCGTGTCGGGATCGAACACATAGGCGGGATCGAGATCGGGGACGCGCTCGTCCGATACCGAAAAGGCCGGAACCTCCATGTCGGTGTCGATGCCGAACAGGTCGCGCACCGACACCATCTTGTCGGGCGCATCGAGAATCGTCGTATCGCGGCTGTCGGGAAGCGTATTCGGGATATCGGTCATCAGGCCCTCTTCTCGTCGCTAAACGCCTTAGGCCAAGCGCGGCTCCCTACTCAATGGCAAGGATCGTCACGAAAGCGATCGCGACGCGATTGCGGGGTGCGGTTTTCGGGATCATCCTCACCCTCGAGTCGGTACCAGATGCGGCGGCAGACCCGTTCGTGGGTGACGATCAGGCGCGAAAAGGGGTGGGCGTCATGGCGAATTTCATCTGGTACGAACTGCTGACCGACGATGCGATCGCGGCGCAGGATTTCTATGCGCGGCTGATCGGCTGGCAGGTCGGGGACAGCGGCATATCCGGCATCGACTATCGCATCCTGGCGACGCCGGAGGGCGAGGCGATCGGCGGGGTGATGCAGCGTCCGCCGGGATCGCCGGGCGGTCCGGTCTGGCTCGGCTATCTCCCGGTCGTCGATGTCGACGAATCGGTCGAGGCGATCGTCGAGGATGGTGGTCAGCTGCTGATGCCCGCCTGGACCATGGCGGGGGTGGGGCGCATGGCGCTGGTCACCGACCTGCTGGGCGCGCCCTTCTATCTGATGGCGGCCGAGAGCGACCAGCCGTCGCGCGCCTTTGTCGAGCATGGTACCGGCGAGGCGACCGGCCATGTCGTCTGGAACGAACGGATCTCCAGCGATCCCGACCGCGCGCTCGCCTTTTTCGGGCGGCATTTCGGCTGGGTCCATCAGGGCGGCATGCCGATGGGCGAGCTGGGCGAATATCGGTTCATCGCCGATGGGCCGGTGGTGCTCGGGGCACTGATGGGCTGCCCGCCGGGCGGGACGCCGGGGTGGCGCTTCTATTTCGCGGTCGCGGATATCGATGCGGCGGCGGCGCGGGTGACCGAGCTGGGCGGGACAATCGAATATGGGCCGGTGGAGATACCGGGCGGGGACTTTTCGATGTCGGCGCTCGATCCGCAGGGCGCGCGATTCGGGCTGGTCGGGCGGCGGAAATGACAATCCTCCCCGGCACGGGGAGGGGGACCGCCGCGCAGCGGTGGTGGAGGGGGCTCGCCAGATGGGACGTCCCTTCGTGGAAGCCCCCCTCCGCCAGCGCTGCGCGCTGCCACCTCCCCGTGCCGGGGAGGATCAGGCGAACGCCGGGGCCTGGCGGAGCTGCTGATACGCCGCGATCACCTTCTGCAACCGCCCCTCATGGCTCCGGTCGCCGCCGTTGCGGTCGGGATGATAACGCCGGACGAGCTCGCTATACCGCCGCCGCAGCGCGCTGCGATCCGCATCCGCCTCCAGCCCCAGGACCTTCAGGCTCTCGCGATCCTGCCCCGACAGCGGCTTGCCGTCCGAGCGCTCGGGTGCGGCCTCACGGCGATAGCGCGCGGCGATCGCGTCGAGCGGATCGGAGAAATCGGCCCAGCGCGGTCCCGGATCGGTGCCGTTCTGTGCAAAGGCGCGCGTCTCGCGCTCCCAGCCCGAATAGGGGCGTTGCGCGCGATGGATTTCGTCCGCGCTCATGCCGTCGAAGAAGTTGTAGCGACTGTTGAACGCCCGCACATGGTCCAGGCAGAACCAGCGGAACCGGCCCGGCCCGTCGCCGCTGCGCGTGCCCTCCGCCGGCGGCGCGCGGAACTCGCCCGCTTCCTGGCAACCGGCGTGATCGCACACCCGGTCGCTATTCTCGACCCGGCCGTGAAAACGCGCACCGGGTTTTGATTTGGAGGTATCGCTGCTCGACCGACGCGTCACTGCTATCCGCTTGTCCCGAAAAACCGTCTATATAGGGGCCATGACCGATATCACCACCGCTCCGCCCGCCCTTTCGATCGCCGACCAGATCACCGCTCGCCTGACTGCGGCGCTGTCGCCCACCCGGCTTGACGTCATCAACGAAAGCGCGATGCACAGCGGCCATCTGGGCGATGACGGCACCGGCGAGAGTCATTTCCGCGTCGTTGTGGAATCACCCGCATTCGCCGGTCAGTCGCGTGTCGCCCGCCAGCGCATGGTGAACCACGCGCTCGCCGATTTGTTGGCCGAGCGTATCCATGCGCTGGCGATCAGCGCGACGGCACCCGGAGAATAATCCATGCCCTATGACCTGTGGTACTGGCCCGGCCTGCCGGGACGCGGCGAGTTCGTCCGGCTGGCGCTGGAGGCCGCAGGTCTGCCGTACCGCGACCGGGGCGTGGAGGAGGGGGCCGAGGCGCTGCTCGTCGATATGCGAAAAGGCGTACGTCCGCCTTTCGCGCCGCCCTATCTGCGGGTCGGGGGACAGGCGATCGCGCAGGTCGCCAACATCCTCCACTGGCTGACCGAGCGGCACGATCTCGCCCCGCAGCCCGAGCGCGTCTGGCTCCACCAGTTGCAACTGACGATCAGCGACATGGTGGCCGAGGTGCACAATGTGCACCATCCGGTGGCGACCGGCGCCTATTATCACGAGCAGAAGGCCGAGGCCGCCCGCGCCGCCGCACAGTTCCGGGACGAGCGTATCCCGAAATTCCTCGGCTATTTCGACGACGCGCTGGAGGACCGCGACTGGATGGCGGGCGGGCGCTGGTCGCCGGTCGACACCTCGCTGTTCCAGCTGGTGGCGGGGCTGCGCTACATGTTTCCCCGGCGCATGGCGGCGGTGGAGGGTCGGTATCCCGCGCTGATGGCCTTGCACGACCGCGTGAAAACCCTGCCCGGCATCGCCGCCTATCTGGACAGCGACCGGCGACAGGCGTTCAACGAAGACGGAATTTTCCGCCATTACCCGGAGCTTGATGCCGCATGACCCGCTTGCCCCGACCCGCCGCGCGTATCCTGCTGGTCGATGCGGCCGGGCGGACGCTGATGTTCCGCTTCACCCCGGACGACCGCCCGCCCTTCTGGTGCACGCCGGGCGGCGCGGTCGATCCGGGCGAGAGTTACGAGGACGCCGCGCGTCGCGAACTGCTGGAGGAAACCGGGCTCGACCGCGATTGCGGGCCGCAGGTGGCCCGGCGTCAGGTCGAGTTTCGCACCATCGAGGGTGTCGAGGTCGAGGCCGACGAACGCTATTTCCGCGTCGATATCGACGCGCATGAGGTATCGGGCGCGGGCCATACCGCGCTGGAGCAGCGGGTCATGCAGAGCTGGCGCTGGTTTACCCGCGACGAACTGGCGGTCCATGCCGAGCCCTATTTCCCGACCGACCTGATCGCGCTGCTCGACGCCACGGAGGCGACACATGTTTGACGATTTCCTGCTGCGTACCCTGCAACCCTCCACCCACGACCTGGGCGGGTTCAAGGTGCACCGGACGCTGCCCAACAAGGAGCGGACGATGGTCGGCCCCTTCCTGTTCTTCGACCAGATGGGCCCGGCGCAGCTGCAGCCCGGCACGGGCATCGATGTGCGACCGCATCCACATATCAACCTTGCGACCGTCACCTATTTGTTCGACGGCGCGATCGGCCACCGCGATTCGCTGGGCAGCGACCTGGTGATCGAGCCGGGGGCGGTCAACCTGATGACGGCGGGGCACGGCATCGTCCATTCCGAACGCTCGCCCGATGCCGCACGGCCGCAGGGGCCGATGCTCTCGGGTATCCAGACCTGGCTGGCGCTTCCCGAGGCGCTGGAGGAAATGGACCCGGCCTTCGAGCATGTCCCGGCGAGCGCACTGCCCGAAATTCAGGGGCAGGGCGCGACCGCGCGGATCATCATGGGCGAATTGTGGGGACAGCGCGCGCCGACCACCACCTATGCTGGCACCATCTATGCCGACATCGCGCTGGAGCCGGGCGGAAGCATTCCGATCGACGCGAGTGCCGAGGAGCGCGCCGTCTATTGCGCGCTGGGCGAGGCGAGCCTGGAGGGCATGACGCTGGAGCCGCAGCGGCTCTACATCCTGAAGCCGGGGATCGCGGCGACGTTGCGCTCCGAATCGGGCGGGCGGGTGATGCTGTGCGGCGGCGATGCGTTCACGACGCCGCGGCACGTGTGGTGGAATTTCGTCTCGTCGCGCCGCGATCGGATCGATGAGGCCAAGCGGGCCTGGAAGGCGCGCGAGTTTCCGACCGTGCCGGGCGACGCCGCCGAGCGGATCGAGATCCCGGAAATCCCGAAGACCGTCAGCTATCCGTGATGGTCGGGATGTCGCTGCCTGGATGACGGGGTGAGCGAACTGCCAAGTTCGCGCGCGCTCGGCGCGTCCACCCTTCTATTTTCCACTGGAACCAGTCGACATTCAGGCCGCACCTTATCCATTTCTCCCCTGCAAGGGGAGGAATGGAATGAATGTCGATTGGCCTAAGGTCCGGTCTCGGTGAGACGCCTTGCCCTCCCCCGGCCCCTCCCGCTTGCGGGAGGGGAGAAGAGTGGGATGGTGGCCCCGGTCAGTTGACCTGCACGCCCTTCCAGAAGGCGATACGGCCCCGGATATTCTCCGCCTTCGGCTTGGGATCGGGATAATACCAGGCGGCATCGGGATTGTCCGCGCCGTCGACGTGCAGGCCATAGTAATGCGCGGTTCCCTTCCACGGGCAGATCGACGTCGTGTCGCTGGGCCGCAGGACCGACGGATCGACCGTCTCGACCGGGAAATAATGGTTTCCCTCCACGATCACGGTGTCGTCGCTCCGGGCGATGACCGATCCGTTCCAGCGTGCCTCGACCATGATATCTCTCCTCTAAGGGCAGCACGTCGGATCGGCGCGCGTCATCTTCAAGTCGGGTGTCGAATGAGGGATCGTTTTCGCCCGGATCGTGGTAGCACCCCGTCCATGCTCAAAACCCGAATGAAGCGCCTCGCGGCGGACCAGCAGCGTTCGCTCGATCGCCTTGCCGCGATCGAAGCGGCGGTGGCCGCGCTGGGCAACGAAGACCTGCTCGACCTGGCCGATATCTTTGCCGGGGGCGAAGCATCGCCGTTGCACGAGATGGCGCAGGCCGAAATGGGCCGCCGCAATATCCGGCTATAGCGGGGCCTGTCGCGTACCGACACGAATTTTGCGTCGAACGTCATGGTCGACCGCGAGCTGATCACGAGTCAGAATCCCGCATCGGATCGCGCCCTGGCCAATGCCCTGACCGAGGCGCTCGGCCGTACCGCATGAGGACCCGGATGACGGGTGAGGCGCTTAGGATGCGTCCCACCCTCAACACCCCATCGACAAGGACCGATGCCATGACCGTTCCTGTGAAAGCTCCAGTAAAGATCGTTGCCGTCCTGACCGCTCGGGCGGGCACCGCCGATCGGCTGCGCGCCCTGCTCGACTCCATGCTCGAGCCCAGCCGCGCCGAACCGGGCAACCTGCGCTACGACCTCTGGCAGGACCAGGGCAACGCCGACCGTTTCATCCTAGACGAACTGTACGTGGATGGGGATGCCATCGCCGCCCACCGCGCAACGCCGCATTTCCAGAACTATCTTGCCCGGATCGGCGATCTTGCGGAGCGCGAGGCCTTCGTCCTCGATCCCGTCGCCATCACCGGCATCGGTGCCGAGCCCGCGCGTCTGCTCGCATAGCGCGGCGCCAAGGTCGCTATCGCGGCACGGTGTCAGGACAAGCTCGACGCGATCGTCATCCAGCCGATCGCCCGGCAGTTCTGTTTCCAGCATAGGCCGGGGCATGTGCGGCTACGGCTTCGCATGTCCCGTTCGGCGCGGCGCGTATGCGATAGTATCGATGTCATGGAGACTGGCGGAACGGTCGTCCGCATCCTGACAAAGCCGTATAGACCGGCGTCCGCACCACTGGCGAACATCTACGCCACAAGAGGTGGCGGGGTCATCGATGTCAGGAAAATGGTGCCCAAGGGCGGGATCGAACCACCGACACTGCGATTTTCAGTCGCATGCTCTACCAACTGAGCTACTTGGGCCCAAACCGCGATTGCGATTGGAGGCGTGCCTTTACGGGTGGCTTTCGCCGGTGTCCAGCCCCTCTTCGTCATTTTCTTTGACCGGAATGCGATAACCTTCGCCCAGCCATTGCAGCAGGTCGCGATCCTTGCACCCGCGTGAGCAGAAGGGGGCGTGTTCGGCGGCGGTCGGCTTGTCGCAGATCGGGCAGGTGGTCATGAGCGTTCCAGTTGCAGGGGGCGGCCGGTGCGGCGCTCCAGCGCCTCGCGCCAGTCGGGGTGCGCCATCAGGCGATCGTAAACGGGACCGGGCACGCGGTAGGTCGGCGCGGGGCCGGGCGGCTCGCGCTCCCATTGGCGGAGCAGCGCGCGGGCGCGAGCACCGATGGGGTCGATGCCGAGCCGTTCGGGAATCGAGGCGCGCGGGCGCGGGCGCACGATCTGGAGGAAGCCGAAGCCGTTGACCGCCGTCCGCTCGAAGGGGAGGGGCAGCGCGGCGTCCAGCGCCTCCGCCACCGCCTGGCGCGGGCCCTTGCCCTCCAGCGTGGGGAAGTCGATGCCGATCGAGCCGCCAATGCCGTGGCGCAGGATGCTCTCCGCCACCGCGCGCGCCGCGGCGATGGACAGGGGTTCGTGCGGGGGTGATCCGTCGACATCGAACAGCGTCATCGCCGGGGTCGGCGTCATGCGCAGCACGCCCGCGCCGAATCCGATCTCACCGGTAACGGCCTCGTCGAGCAGTTCGGACCAGCCCGCCGCTTCCAGATCGTCGGGCCGATGTGGCAGAATTTCGCGCACGGGAAGGCCCGTAGCGGCGATTCGCGCGCGCAGATCGGGGCCGGGGGTGGGCGTGGCCTCTTCGGGTGCGACCTGCGCCTTGGGCAGCTTGGACCGGCCGCGCTCGGGGATCGCTTCGCGCGTGACGATGACGGTCAGCGCGGCTCCTTGCGTCATGCCCCTGGGCACGGGCGCGAGCAGTACGTCGCCGCCTTGCGCCAGCGTCACCCGGCCCTGCCGACCGGGGAGCAATTCGACCAGCCGCCCCTCGGCCACCGTGCCGACGGTCAGTGTGCCGGTCAGCTCGATCGCCGCCTGGACGATGCGGCCATCCGCGACCAGCGCAGCGCGCGCCTCACCGATCCCGGCCTCGTAGAGCCATTCAGACAAGCGGCAGTCCGGCGGCTTTCAACAGGGCACGGGTTTCGAACAGGGGCAGGCCGATGACGCCCGAATGCGACCCTTGCAGGAAGCGCACAAAGGCCTCGGCGCGGCCCTGGATGGCATAGCCCCCGGCCTTGCCCAGTCCTTCGCCGCACGCGATGTACGCATCGATCTCGTCTTCGGAGAGCGGCTTGAACGCGACGATGGTGTCGGCCAGTCGGGTGCGTGTCTTGCCGGTGGCGTCGATCACGCACACCGCGGACAGCGCATGGTGCCGCCGCCCGGACATCAGGCGCAGCAGCTTGCGCTGGACGTCTTGCGTGTCGGCGGGGGGCAGGATCCGGCGGCCGAGCGCGATGGTGGTGTCGCCCGCGACGACCACCTCACCTTCGGCACGATCGACCGCGTGCGCCTTTTCCACCGCCAGCCGCAGCGCGTAGACGCGGGGAAGCTCGGCGGGGCGGGGGGCTTCGTCGATATCGGGCGAGGCGACGCGGTCGGGCACGATTCCCAGCCGCGCCAGCAGATCGCGGCGGCGCGGGGAGGACGATGCAAGGACGAGCGGCATGTGGGGCCGGTCGCTCACTTGAAGCGGTAGGTGATCCGGCCCTTGGTCAGGTCGTACGGCGTCAGCTCGACGAGCACCTCGTCGCCGACCAGCACGCGGATGCGGTTCTTGCGCATCTTGCCTGCCGTATGTCCCAGGATCTCGTGATCGTTCTCGAGCTGGACGCGGAACATCGCATTGGGGAGCAGTTCCACCACGCGGCCGCGCATCTCGAGCAGTTCTTCCTTGGCCAAAAAATACCTCGGTTCGTCGTGTTATAGGGTATGTCGAAGAGGCGCCGCCATAGCCGCAATGGGCTCAAAAGGAAAGGCGCGCCGAATCAACTGCGGATATGGGCGTCTTGATAGGCCGGGACAAGGCAGGGCCTCCCGATTCCCAACCTGAAAAGGGGAAGGGGACCAGCGACGCTGGGAAGGAGTGTGGCCATCGCTCTGGCGGACCCCTTTGCGCTACCGGCGCCAGGCTTTGATCAGCGGACGGTGGGGCAGGCGGAAAAGGCGGGACCGGGAGGAAACGGGGTTTCAACCCTCCGAACGGTGTTCATATCCCCATCGCCCCGGTAGCGCGACCGGCTGCCCGGCGTCGGTCAGCGTCAGGCCGTCACCGGCTGAAAAGTGGCCGACCTGTGTCGCGGCGACCGGCGGCATGGTCCCGGAGGGGAGAGCGAAGAGCAGTTCGTAATCGTCCCCGGCGGTCGCGGCGGTCAGCCGGGCGGCACGGTCCGTTCCGCCGAACGCCCGCGCATCGTCCGATAGCGGAATGGCATCGAGCGTGATCGTCACCGCCAGCCCGCTCGCCCGCGCCATCCGTCCGGCGTCGATCAGCAATCCGTCCGACACGTCCATCATCGCGTGGACGAGCGGGCCGAGCGCGCGGCCCTCGGTCAGGCGGGGAAAGGGGCGACGATAGGCATCGCGCAGCGCGACCGGGCCATGGCCCCCCTGCGCGATCGCCAGACCCAGCCCCGCATCGCCGATCGTCCCGGTGACCCACAATGCGTCGCCCGCCCTGGCACCATCGCGCGACGGGGCGGGGGCGTCACGACCAAAGGCGGTCAGCGTCAGGGTGCGGGCACCGCGCCGCGATACGGTATCGCCGCCGATCAGCCGGGCATGGAAGCGCGTGAGCACCGTGGCCAGCCCATCCAGAAAGGCGCGGTCCCAGGCGGTATCGCCCAGCGGATAGTTGAGCATCACCCCCTCGACCAGCGCGCCCTTGGCGGCAAGATCGGACAGGTTGGTCGCGACCAGTTTCCACGCGACATCGGCGGGTGGGTCGTGCGGCAGGAAATGCACCCCCTCGACCAGCGTATCGGTGGTGACGACAAGCGGCGCGGCGGTCAGCACCGCGCTGTCGTCGACCAGCCCGCGCGCACCGGGATGCAGCGGCATCCGGCGCAACGCGGCGATAAACTCCGCCTCGGTCATCGGGGCGGCGGCGGCGTCAGGCCCGCGCGACCTTGGCGATCGCGTCGAGCAGGCCGTTCACGAAGCCCGACTCGCGCTTTTCGTAGAAGGCGTGGGCGACATCGACATATTCGCTGATGACCGCGCCGACCGGCACGTCGTGCCGCGCGAGCAGTTCATAGGTGCCGGCGCGCAGGATCGCCTTCATCGGCTTGTCGAGCCGGTTCAGCGACCAGCCCTTGGCCAGCTTGTCCTCGATCGCCCGGTCGATCTCGCCCAAGCGGGCATGCACGCCCTTCACGATGTCGTCGAAGAAATCGATGTCGGCATCGGCATATTCGACATCCTCGATCGTCGCGCCGATGCGGTGATTGTGGAATTCGTGGAGCAGCGTGGCCAGCGGCGTCTGTTCCATGTCATGCTGGTAAAGCGCCTGAACGGCGGCAAGGCGCGCGGCGGCGCGCGCCTGGGTACGGGCGGTGGGACGAGTCATTGGCGGGCCTTTACCGGGCTGTCGCCAATTCGTCACGTATTTTGGGAGAGGCTGGGTGGGACGTGGTGCGGGACGGGGCCTTCGACTTCGCTCAGGCTGAACGGGGTTTGGTGTCCAGCCCCGTTTCCCACCCTCCGTTCAGCCTGAGCGAAGTCGAAGGCCAAGGGCCGAAACCCTCACAATTCCCGGCGGAAATACACCACCCGCTCGGTCTCGACGAACCCCAGCGCGCGGTGCATCGCATGCGAGTCGGTATTGGCCAGCTCGGCGTCTGACGCAAACTCGGCACAGTCCTGCGCCCGGCCCCAATCCGCCACCGCCGCGACCAGCGCCCCGGCCACCCCTTGGCGGCGATGGCCCGGATCGACATACAGCCCTTCGAGAAACAGCACCGGCGAGCCGTCGCAGCCATTGACGTAATCGCGCCGCACCGCCGCCTCGGCAAAGCCGATCACCCGGCCGTCCAGCAGCGCGACGAAATTGCCGTCGCCCTCGGGCAAATCCGCGGGATCGCCCGCCTCCTCGCCCCAGAGCGCCGCCCGCAACGCCAGCCATCCTTCCCGATGCTCCGGCGCGGCGGGCGCGACGATCACCGGTTGAGCCGCAGCCGCAGCGCCACCGACTTGGCATGCGCCGGAAGCCCTTCGGCATGGGCGAGCGCCACCGTCGCGGGGCCGAGCTCGGCCAGCGCGGTCTCGGTCAGGCCCAGGAAGCTGGTCCGCTTCATGAAGTCGAGCACCGACAGCCCGCTGGCGAAGCGCGCGCGGCGCCCCGTGGGCAGGACATGGTTCGGCCCGGCGACATAATCGCCGATCGCTTCGGGGGTATGGCGGCCCAGGAACACCGAGCCCGCATGGCGCAGCCGGTCGAACAGGGCCTGCGGATCGTCCACTGCCAGTTCGAGATGCTCGGGCGCGAGCCGGTCGACCAGCGGCATCGCGGCCTCCAGCGAATCGACCACGATGATCGCGCCATTCGCATCCCAGGCGGTGCGCGCGACGCTGGCGGTCGCCAGTTCGGGAATCTGGCGGTCGACGGCTTCGGCCACGCGGGTCGCGAAGTCGGCATCGTCGGTGAACAGGATCGACTGGGTGACGGTGTCGTGCTCGGCCTGGCTCAGCAGGTCGGCGGCGATCCAGTCGGGATCGTTCCGGCCGTCGGCGACGACGACGATCTCGGACGGGCCCGCCACCATGTCGATGCCGACCATGCCGTAGACCTGGCGCTTGGCCTCCGCGACCCAGGCATTGCCGGGGCCGGTGACGACATCGACCCGCTGGATGCGCCCGGCGCCGTAGGCCAGCGCGCCCACGGCCTGCGCACCGCCGACCCGCCAGACCTCGTCCACGCCCGCCAGATGCGCGGCGGCGAGGACCAGATGATTGATCTCGCCCTTCGGCGTCGGGGTGACCATCACCAGCCGCTCGACCCCCGCCACCTTGGCCGGAATCGCGTTCATCAGCAGCGAGGAGGGATAGGCCGCCCGCCCGCCGGGGACATAGATCCCGGCCGCATCCACCGCCGTCCAGCGCGCGCCCAGGCGCACGCCCTGCGCATCGACATAGTCGGTGTCGGTCGGCTTCTGCTTTTCGTGATAGGCGCGGATGCGCGCGGCGGCGAGGTCGAGCGCGTGGCGCAGCTCGGGCTCCAGCGCCTCATAGGCCGCACGACAGTCGGCCGGTTCGATCCGCCAGCCCGTCTCAGCCAGGTCATGGCCGTCGAATTGCCTGGTGAAGGCCGCGACCGCCGCCTCGCCATCGTCGCGGACCGCGCGCAGGATGACCTGTACGTCGCGCGCGACATCGGCATCGCTTTCGCGCCGGGCATCGACCAGCTCGTCGAACGCGGCGGCGAAGCCGGCATCGCGGGTGTCGAGGCGGATCATGCGGCTTCCTTCTCGGCGACGGCACGGCGGAACGCCTCGACCAGCGGCACGACCTGGCCCCTCGTCTTCATCGCGGCGCGGTTGACGACCAGGCGCGACGTGACCTCCTCGATCACCTCGACCTCGACCAGTCCGTTTTCCTTCAGCGTGCGGCCCGACGACACCAGGTCGACGATGCGTGGCGCCAGGCCCAGCGTCGGGGCCAACTCCATCGCGCCGTTCAGCTTGACGCACTCGGCCTGCACGCCGCGGCGTGCGAAGTGGCGGCTGGTGATATGCGGATATTTGGTCGCGACGCGGACATGGCTCCACCCGCGCGGATCGTCGCTTTCCGCCATCGCGGCGGGCTCGGCCACCGAGATGCGGCAATGGCCGATCTTCAGGTCGACGGGTGCGTACAGCTCGGAATAGCCGAACTCCGACAGCACGTCGGAGCCGACGATGCCGAGCTGCGCCGCGCCATGCGCGACGAAGGTGGCGACGTCGAAGGCGCGGACGCGGATCAGCTCGATGCCGGGGACATCGGTGGCGAAGCGCAGCGCGCGGCTGTTCTTGTCGGTGAAGGCCGGTTCGGGCCGGATGCCGGCGGCGGCGAGCAACGGCAGCGCCTCGGCCAGGATGCGTCCCTTGGGGACGGCGATGATAAGCGGCTGGACCATGAGGATCGGGGGCTTACCGGTCCCGGTATGGGATCGCAATGTCGGCGTGGCGTAATTCCTCCCCTGCAAGGGGAGGTGGCATCGCTTTGGCGATGACGGAGGGGTGTCGCCCTATCGAGAGCGGGACACCCCTCCACCAGCTTCGCTGGTCCCCCTCCCCTTGCAGGGGAGGAATTTGCAAAATCACACCTTGGCGGCGTAGATCATCCGGCCGGGGCCCAGGTTCGCGAACACCCGGTCCAGCTCGTTCTCGCCGACTGCAAAGCAGCCCTGGCTGCGGCCCAGCATCCCGTGGGTGCGGATCATGTCGCGATTGGCGTACCAGGCCGAGTGGATCACGATCGCGCGGCCCAGCGCGTTGTCGTTGGTCGGGTCCAGCCCGATCAGACGCTGCGATCGGCCATGCTTGCCGACATAATAATCGTCGGTCATGAAGGCACCCTCGCTGCTCGCATTCGAATTGAAGGCGTTCGAGAAGCGCTGGAGATAGCCGCTGTGCGACGGGTCCGAACCGCTGCCATGCGAAACCAGTAGCGAGGTGCTGCGGCCGCTGACCAGATCGACCAGGTGAAGGCGCGGTTCGGACGAGCCGACCGCGAAATCGACGATCGCCATGCGATCGCGCCGCTGGACCCGCGATCCGTGCCGCTGGAGCGAGGCCATCGCCTGACGCAGCAGCTCCGGACGCACGACGCGCGACGAGGCCAGGATGGGCTGCGCCGGGATGGGCGAGGCCATGGTCGGGCGCGTCGGCAGCGGTGGCTGTCGCACCGGGCGCAGGTCGTTTGCTGTCAGCCGCCCCCGGGCACTCGCTGCCCCCGGCACCGCCAATGCCCCGGCGAGCACCAGCGCGTTCTTCAACAGCGCGCGCCGACCCGGCGCCGCGTCCAGATTATCGTGCATTTTGGTCCTTCAACCCCAGAATTCCCGCAAACCCTATGTAGCAAAGAACAGGCCATTTTTCTGCCCATGGGGCGATCCGTTGATCGCTTCGTTCCATCGACTCGGCGTAAGTTCCGCTCGCACGGAAAAATTTTAGATTGGCACCAATAGTCGCTTGACGGGTTTAAGATTTTATGAACTCGCCAAGGATTAGGGATATGAAGGCACTTGCTTTTGCCGCCCTGTTGGGCGCGACGACCCTCGGTTATGTTGCCCCGGCGCTGGCCGAGGAGGGCCCCGGAACCGTTGCGGTCGCGCAGGCCGCCGCCGCACTGGCCCCCAACCGATTCGTCTGGTCCGATACGCAGGCCACAGCGGTCGATCCGATCGCACAGCCGGTGACGGTGGTCGTCAGCATCCCGATGCAGCGGGCCTATGTCTATCGTGGCGATTCGCTGATCGCCGCCGCCTCGGTGTCGACCGGCAAGGATGGCAAGGACACGCCCGTCGGCGTCTTCCCCATCCTGCAGAAGCGCGAGATGCATCGCAGCAACCTGTACAATTCCGCGCCCATGCCCTTCATGCAGCGGCTGACCTGGGACGGCGTGGCGCTGCATGCCGGCAACAATCCGGGTTTTCCCGATTCGCATGGGTGCATCCGTCTGCCAACGGCCTTCGCCAAGAAGCTGTTTTCGGTGACGTCGGTCGGCACCACGGTGGTCGTCACCGACCAGATGGTCGGCGATCATTTCGACCCGGCACTGATGGAAACCGAGGCCAGCCAGGCGAATCAGGCGCAACTGGCATCGTTGTCGCGGTGAGCGATCCCCATGCGCTTCGATTTCGCTCGGCGTGAACGGGGTTAGGTAGCGAGCTTCGTTCAGCCTGAGCGGACGAAGCCCTACGCCACCAGCCCCAGTGCCCGTAGTTGCGGCCGAAGCGTCGCCTCGTCGGTGAAGTGCAAGGCATGGATACCCAGTGCCGCCGCCGAATCGATATTGGCGCGGTTGTCGTCGATGAACACCGCCTGCCCCGGCTCAAGCCCGAACCGGGCGAGCGCGAGGTGGTAGATGGCGGGGTCGGGCTTCACCAGCTTTTCGTCACCCGACACCACGATGTCGCGGAAGCGATCGAACAACGCCGATTCGCGCGCCCGAAAGGGCGGCCAGAATTCGTGGCTGAAGTTCGTGATCGCAAATAGCGGCACGCCCGCCGAATCGAGTTCGGCGACCAGTTCGTGCATTCCGGCAATCGGATCGCCGATGCTCTCCCCGAAGCGCGGGCCCCAGGCGGCGATCAGTTCGCGATGCTGTGGGTACAGCGCGACAAGCTCCGCCGAGGTGTCGGCGAAGTCGCGGCCCGCATCATGCTGGAAATGCCACTCGGTGGTGACGACATCACGCAGAAATGCATCGAGCGCCCGATCGTCAGTGATCAGGCGCCGATACAGGATCCGGGGATCCCAGTCGTACAGGACGCGACCGACGTCGAAGATGACGGCGGTCGGCCGATCGGTCGCCAAGCCGGGCAGGGTGCTCGTCCCGCTCGATTCGATCGGCATCAAGGCTGATTAGCCCTGGCGTGCCTTGAAACGACGGTTGGTCTTGTTGATGACATAGGTGCGGCCGCGACGGCGGATCACGCGGTTGTCCCGGTGACGATCCTTGAGCGACTTCAGGGAATTGCGGATCTTCATGATCGATTCGCTTCTTTGAACTGGAGGGTGATCTGGAAAGCGTCGCCGCCTAGTGGCAACGCGGCTCCAAGTCAAGGTTGGGGCATGACATCCCGGTCACGTCCGCGATGCCCCCTTCCGCCGCAGGATCAACCTTCATATGTCATGCGTTGCCCATCCGTAACGTCCTTTAAGGTGTCTTCAACGCATGAAAGCCCGCTCGCTCCTGATCCTGGCGGCCGCCGCCGGAACGCTCGCCGCCTGTTCCACCACGGGCGGGGGGCGCATGCCGCCGACCGACGTCATCCGCTATCACCTGGGCGAGCCGATCGCGCGCGGCACCATCCGTGTCGAGCCGCTGTCCGCCACCGGTCCGGCGAGCATCGAGTTCAAGACCTATGCCGCCGCGGTCGAGACCGCGCTGCTGCGCAACGGCTATTCGCTGGCGCAGGGTGATGCCCAGCCCGAGTTCATCGCGACGGTCGCCTTCACCCGTGCCAACCGGCTCGGCCCGCCGCGCCCCTCGCCCTTCTCGATCGGGTTGGGCGGCGGCAGCTTCTCGGGCGGTCGTGGCGGCGGCGTCGGCCTGGGCGGGGGCCTGAGCTTCCCCGTGGGCAAGAGCCGTCCGCAGGAGATCATCGGCACCGAATTGTCGGTCCAGATCAAGCGCCGCGTCGACCAGTCGCCGATCTGGGAAGGTAGCGCGCGCAACCTGGCGCCGGTCGAAACGCTGGCCAAGCTGGATGCGCAGGCCCAGGCGGCCAAGCTGGCCGATGCGCTGTTCACCAAGTTCCCCGGCGAGTCGGGCCGCACGATCGAGGTGAAATAAGCGCATGACCCTGACCATCAATGCGTCCTTCGACGGCGGGAACATCCGCGTCGTCGGCATCGACGGCGACCGTGTCGACCTGGAGATCGTGAAGGACAAGGATTCCGATTTCTACCAGTGGTTCTACTTCCGGGTCGGCGGGGCGAAGGGGCGGACGCTTACCTTCCGCATCCTGAACGGCGAGGGTTCGGCCTTTCCGGGCGGCTGGCCGAACTATCATGTCCGCGCCTCGACCGACCGGCAGGATTGGCGGATGACGCCGACCACCTACGCCGACGGCGTGCTGGAATGGCAGTGGACGGGCGATAGCGACGTTGCCTGGTTCGCCTATTTCGAACCCTATACGATGGAGCGGCATCACGACCTAGTCGCGCGGATCGCCGCGCGCGGTGTGCATCACGAAGAGATCGGCCAGACCCTCGATGGCCAGTCGATCGATTATTTCCGCCTTGGCGACGGTCCGAAGCAGGTGTGGCTCTATGCCCGCCAGCATCCGGGCGAATCGATGGCGGAATGGTGGATGGAGGGCGCGCTGGACTGGCTGACCAGCCCGGCCGCCGAGTCGCTGCTGGCGGCGGCCACCGTCCATGTCGTGCCCAACATGAATCCCGACGGCACGCGGCGCGGCCATCTGCGCACCAACGCGGCGGGCGTGAACCTCAACCGCGAGTGGCATCAGCCGACGCCCGAGCGCAGTCCCGAAGTGCTGTGCGTGCTGAACCGGATGGACCAGACCGGCGTCGACTTCGCGATCGACGCGCATGGCGACGAGGCGATTCCCGCGAACTTCATCGCCGGGTTCGAGGGTATTCCCAGCTGGACCGAGGAACACGGCGCCAAATTCTACGCCTTCGGTCGCCGACTGGCCGCGCACACGCCCGATTTCCAGACCCAGATGGGCTATGACAAGTCGGGGCCGGGCCGGGCGAACCTGGCGATGTCGACCAACCAGCTTGCCGAGCGGTTCGGTGCGGTATCGGTGACGCTGGAGATGCCGTTCAAGGATCACGACCCCAATCCCGACGCCGTCCATGGCTGGTCGGGCGAACGCTCGGCAAAGCTGGGCGTGTCGTGCCTGGAGGTTCTTTCCGAGATGATCGGAGAGATTTGATCGGGGAGGGGGGAGCCCTTGGGAGAGGGCTTCCCCTGGCCTTCGACTTCGACGCAAAGCGTCGAAATTTATCCCGAGCGGCTGGCTTGCCAGCCAGCCGAAGGGCTCAGGCGGAACGGGGTTTTTTAGGGGTGGGGTTCGCGCAGAGGTGCAGAGGTGTTTCGCCTGCGTTGGCCTCTGACCTTCTTCCGCGGAAGTTGAGGACTACAGAAGCTCCGGGGCCAGACACCTCCGCGTCCTCTGCGCCTCCGCGCGAACTCATCTTCTTTGCGTCTTCGCGCCTTCGCGTGGATTGGAAGCCAAACCCCCGTTCAGCCTGAGCGAAGTCGAAGGCCACGCCTCGGCACCTGCCAAACTTACCGCTGGACCCCCTCGACAGCGAGATACCGGTCCAGCTCCGCCAACACTCGCTCCAGACCGGAGGCATCTCCGGCTTCCGCCCGCACCGTCAGCGCGGCTTGCGTATTGGATGCCCGCAGCAACCACCAGCCATCCGCCGTCCGCACCCGGACGCCATCGGTATCATTGACCTCCGCGCCATCGTGGGCCAGCGCCGCTGCGACCCGCTCGACAATGGCGAACTTGTCCGCCTCGGCCACCGTGATGCGGGTTTCGGGAATGTCGACCATCGCAGGCATCGCGCCGCGTAGCTCGGTCATCGAGCGGCCCGCCAGATGGGCCGCGCGGATCAGGCGGATCGCGGCATAATGCGCATCGTCGAAGCCGTACCACTCGCCCGCAAAGAACATATGGCCCGACATCTCGCCGCCCAGCGGTGCGGCGGTCTCGACCATCTTGGTCTTCATCAGGCTGTGCCCGGTTTTCCACATGACCGGCCGTCCGCCCAGGCCCTCGATATGATCGAACAGCGCCTGGCTGGCCTTCACATCCGCCACGATCGGCGCGCCGGGATGCTCGGCCAGTACGGGGCCCGCCAGCAGCATCAATATCTGGTCGCCCCAGATCACCCTGCCCTGGCCGTCGACCGCGCCGATCCGGTCGCCATCGCCGTCGAAAGCGAATCCGAAATCGAGCCGTCTCTCGGCCACGAGTCGTTTCAGCGCGTCTAGATTGCTCTCGACCGTCGGATCGGGGTGATGATGCGGGAAATGACCGTCCACATCGGTGAACAGCGTATGGTGCTCACCCGGCAGGCGCTGGACCAGCTTTTCGATGACCGGGCCCGATGCGCCCGAACCGCAGTCCCAGCCGATACGGTACGCGCCGCCCGCATAGCCCGCGATCAGCCGGTCGACATAGGCATCGAGAATGTCGACCTCCTCGACGGTCCCGGCCCCCTCGGTCCAGTCGCGCGCCGCCGCCATGCGCGCCAGATCCTGCACGTCCTCGCCAAAAAAGGGGCGATGGTGCAGCACCATCTTGAAGCCATTGTCGTCGCGGGGGTTGTGGCTGCCCGTTACCTGTACGGCGCCGTCCACTTCTAGCGTCGCTTCGGCGAAATAGACCATGGGGGTGGGGCCGATCCCTAAGCGGACGACATCGACGCCGCTGTCGGTCAGTCCTTCAACCAATGCCGCCTCGAGCGCGGGCGAGCTGAGTCGTCCGTCGCGGCCCACGGCGACGCGGGTGCCGCCCGCGCGGCGCACGCGGGTCGCAAAGCCGCGCCCCACCGCATAGGCCGCGCCATCGTCCAGCGTCTCGGGCACGGTGCCGCGAACGTCATATTCACGGCAGGCGCTGGGGTGGATCGTCGCGGTCCGCTTGGCCCCGGACTTATCCGTCACGGCGCGCCAGTAACAGGTCGCGGGCCGCGTTCACCCGCCGCGTCAGGTCGGCCGAGCCGCCGCGATCGGGATGCACCTGCCCGATCAGGCGACGATGCGCCTGGCGGATCGACTCGGCGTCCGCGCCGGGCGGCAGGTCGAGTATGGCCAGCGCGTCCATCTCGTCGCGCGGCAGGCGCGGGTCCGGTCTGGCGGTGGACCGGACCCGACCGGGGCGGGGCATATAGCGCCACACCAGCCAGATCACCGCCAGCGCGATCAGCCATTTCATGCGGCGGCGTCAGCCGGGCTCGCACCCGCCGCGCCGGCTTCGGCACCCCCCTCGGGCAGTTGCAGCGCGGCCATCATCTCACGCAGTTCCTGCCGTGCGGCGACATGGCCCAGGCCCATCGCGCCGAACTCCTTGGCGTCGATCATGGTCAGCCCGTTGGGGAACATCTCGCGATAGATCACGCGCTCGCCCAGGCCCGGTATCACGCGGAAGCCGACGCGGCGCGACAGGTCGGTCAGCGCATCCGAGACGCGGCGCATGTTGCGCGCCTCGATATGCTGGAGCCGGTTGCGCAGCACGACCCAGTCGATGGTGGTGCCGTCCGCCCGCGCCCGCTGCTTGCGCGCGTCCCAGATCAGTTCCGAATAGAAGCTGGGGCGCGTCACCTGGAACGTCTCCGGGTCGACCTGGCCGATCAGGTCGAAGTCGACGAAGCTGTCGTTCATCGGCGTGACCAGCGTGTTCGACAGCGCCGCCGCGGTTCGCGCGAAATGGTCGTCGCGGCCCGGCGTGTCGACGATCAGGAAGTCGGCATCCTGCGACAGGCCGAACCACAGTTCCTCGAACCCCTCCTCGGTCTGGCTGGTATGAGTCGCGTGGGTGGGCATGGGCAGCTTGTGCCCGGTGCGCTTGATCGTCTCGGCGCGGTTGTCGAGATAGCGACCCACCGTCCGCTGGCGATGATCCAGATCCAGACACGCCACGCGCGCCCCCTTGGCGGCCAGCGCGATCGCCACATGGACCGCCGTCGTCGATTTGCCTGTGCCACCTTTTTCATTGGCAAAAACAATCACGTGCGTTGAAGATAGCCGTTCCGGCAACTCGTCGCTTCCTTATTGATCCCCGTTGCCACCCTACATAGAAGCCCTGGGCGTGGGGAACGAGGGGTAAAATCAGTGCAAGTCATTCGGGATCGCGATGCCCTGGCAGAGGCGCTCGCCGCTTTGCGTGCCGAGGGCGCACGCGTGGCGTTGGTGCCGACCATGGGCGCGCTCCATGCCGGGCATATCGCGCTGATCGAGGCGGCCAAGCGCCCGGGCACCAAGGTGGTGGCGTCGATCTTCGTGAACCCCCGGCAGTTCGGCGCGGGCGAGGATTTGAGCCGCTATCCCCGGCGCGAGCTGGCCGATATCCGGATGCTGACCGAGGCGGGGTGCGACCTGCTGTGGTTGCCCGGCGTCGATGCCATGTATCCGGAGGGCCATGCGACGAGCATCCGCGTCGCCGGCGTTACAGAAGGGCTGGAGGGTGCGTCGCGGCCCGGCCATTTCGACGGCGTCGCGACCGTCGTGGCCAAGCTGTTCAACCAGGTCGGGCCCGATGCCGCCTATTTCGGCGAGAAGGATTTCCAGCAGCTGGCGGTGATCCGCCGCATGGTCGCCGATCTGGATTTCCCGATCGAGGTGGTCGGCGTGCCGACCCAGCGGGACGATGACGGTCTGGCCCTGTCGTCGCGCAACATCTATCTGGACGAGGAACAGCGGGCCAAGGCGGTGGCGCTGCCTCGTGCGCTGGGCGTCGCCGCGCGGGCGATCGGGCGGGGCGAGGATGTGGGAAGCGTGCTTTCCGATGCGCGCGCCACGCTGACCGCCGCCGGATTCGAGGTCGACTATGTCGAACTGGTCGATGCCGCCTCGCTGAGCCCCGATACCATGGCCGATCGTCCCCGCCGCCTGCTGGCCGCCGCACGCATGGGATCGACCAGACTGATCGATAATATCGCTTTGAACGACGGTGCGTGAGTTAACCAGTTTGTGACCGTTTCGGTCATAGACTTGCCCCTGGACAAGAGGAGTCCGAACAGAGGGGCAGGATCATGGCCAATAGCAGCAAGAGTGCGCAGTTCCTGATGGACAGTCGGCTCACCGATCGGGCGGTGACCGACGGCGCGACGATGTACGATCTGGGTGTCGCCTATTCGACCGGCTCGGCCGGCAAGCACCTGGACCTCGTCGAGGCGCACAAATGGTTCAATCTGGCGGCGGTGGCGGGTTTCCTGCCCGCGCAGATCGCCCGGTCTGAAGTCGCCAGCGACATGACCGCGCGCGAGATCGCCGAGGCGCAGCGCCAGGCCCGCGCTTTCCTGAACCATAGCGTGCTTCAGATGCGCGCGGCCTGACCTCGTCGTCGCGACCGCGCGCTGACCCCCCGGCAGGGAAGGCCGGGATTAGTCTTCGCCCGGTTCCTTCGCCGCCGGCTTCTTGGCCGCCGTCTTCTTGGGTGCCGCCTTTTTCGCAGGCGCCTTCTTTTCCGCCGCAGGTTTCTTTTCGGCCGTGGCCTTGGCTGCAGACTTGGCTGGTGCCTTCTTCGCCGCCGCCTTCTTCGCCGGTTTCTTGCGCGCCGGAGCGGCCGCCGCCCGCGCGTCGATCAACTGCGCGGCTTCTTCCAGCGTCAACTGATCCTTGTCGACCGTCTTCGGGATGGTGGCATTGGTCTCGCCATCGGTGACGTAGGGGCCGTAGCGCCCTTCCATCAGCTTGATCTCCGCCTCGGTGCGCGGATGCTTGCCCAGCACCTTCAGCGGTTCACGCGATGCCGTCGTGCGCGCGCCACGCCCGCCGCCTGCCGCCGCTTCGGCCAGCTTGACCACCGCGGCATTCATGCCGGTTTCGAAGACATCGGCGGTCGAGGTCAGCCGCGCATATTTACCGGCATGCGCCAGATAGGGGCCATAACGTCCGATCGACGCCGTGATCGGCTCGCCGGTTTCGGGATGGTTGCCGATGCTGCGCGGCAGGCTGAGCAGCTTCAACGCCCATTCCAGGTCGAGATCGACATCCTTGGGGATCGAGGCGCGCTTGGCGTCCTTGCCCTCGCCCAGCTGGATATAGGGGCCGAAGCGCCCCGACTTGCGCTCTACGGGCAGGCCGGTCTCGGGATCCTGGCCCAAAGTTTCGGGCCCGCTATCCTCGCCCGCGCCCTCGCCGCCCTGGGCGAATCGACGGGTATATTTGCACTCGGGATAGTTGGAGCAGGCGATGAACGCGCCGAATCGACCGCCGCGGAGGGCCAGCTTGCCCTCGCCGCAATTCGGGCAGAGCCGCGGGTCCGACCCGTCCGCCTTTTCAGGAAACAGATAGGGCGCAAGGAACTGGTCCAGCTCGGCGGTGATCGCGGAGGGCTGCTGCTCCATGACTTCGGACGTACGCGGCTTGAAGTCGCGCCAGAAGGCGTCGAGCACCGCCTGCCACTGGGCGCGGCCGCCGGACACGTCGTCCAGTTCCTCTTCCAGCTCGGCGGTATAGTCGTAGCCGACATATTTCTCGAAGAAGCGTTCCAGGAATGCCGTCACCAGCCGCCCGCTCTCCTCGGCGAAGAAGCGGTTCTTCTCGACGCGGACATAGGCCCGGTCCTTCAGCGTCTTGATGATCGAGGCATAGGTGGAGGGACGCCCGATGCCGAGTTCCTCCATCCGCTTGACCAGCGACGCTTCGGAGAAGCGCGGCGGCGGCTGGGTGAAGTGCTGTTCGGCCTTCACCTCCTTCTTGGCGGGGGCATCGCCCTCGCGCAGGCGGGGGAGGCGGCGTGCCTCTTCGTCCTGGCTGTCGTCCTGGCCTTCTTCGTACAGCGCCAGATAGCCGGGGAAGAGCACGACCTGGCCGGTCGCGCGCAGCATGTTGCGGCCGGTGCCGTCGGCCATGTCGATGGTCGTACGCTCCATCCGCGCCGAGGCCATCTGCGACGCCAGCGCACGCTTCCAGATCAGGTCGTACAGGCGGCCATGATCGCCCGAGCCCGCACGGTCGCGGGAGAAGTCGGTGGGGCGGATCGCCTCATGCGCTTCCTGCGCGTTCTTCGCCTTGGACTGGTACATGCGCGGCTTGTCGGGGACGTAGGACGCGTCATAGCGCTCGGCCACGGCCTTGCGTGCCGCCGAGATGGCCGATCCGTCCATCTGGACGCCGTCGGTACGCATGTAGGTGATCGCGCCGTCCTCATAGAGCTGCTGCGCGATCCGCATCGTGTGATCGGCCGAGAAGCCCAGCTTGCGCGCGGCCTCCTGTTGCAGGGTCGAGGTGGTGAAGGGCGGCGGCGGGTTGCGCGTCGCGGGCTTGGTCTCGACCGACTGGACCTGGAAACGGCCCGCCTCGACATCGGCCTTGGCGCGGGTGGCGTCGCCTTCATTGCCGATCGACAGGCGGTCGAGCTTCCGGCCCTCCCACTGGACCAGGCGCGCGACGAAGGGGGTGCCGTCCTGCTCCATGTCGGCCGTCACCGACCAATATTCCTGGGCGCGGAACGCCTCGATCTCGCGCTCGCGGCTGACGATCAGGCGCAGCGCCACCGACTGGACGCGACCCGCCGACTTGGCGCCGGGCAGCTTGCGCCACAGCACCGGCGACAGGGTGAAGCCGACCAGATAGTCGAGCGCGCGGCGTGCCCGGTACGCGTCGATCAGGTCGGTATCCAGCTCGCGCGGGTTCTGCATCGCGTGCAGCACGGCGGGCTTGGTGATCGCGTTGAACGTCACCCGCTCGACCTTGTCGGGCAGCGCCTTGCGGTTCTTCAGAACCTCCTGCACGTGCCACGAAATCGCCTCGCCCTCGCGATCAGGGTCGGTGGCCAGGATCAGGCGGTCGGCCTTCTTGGCCTCGTCGGCGATCGCCTTCAGCTGGCGCGCCTTGTCCGCGTAATTCTCCCACTCCATCGAGAAGTTCTGGTCGGGGTCGACCGAGCCGTCCTTGGGCGGCAGGTCGCGGACGTGACCATAGCTCGCCAGGACGCGGTAGTCCGAACCCAGATATTTCTCGATGGTCTTCGCCTTGGCGGGCGATTCGACGATGACAAGCTGCATGAGTGGTAAAACTACGTCCCTTACGTGTGTACGCGAGGATGGGGAGGGGGCGGGGGGCCGTCAAGCGGAGTTGGCTCGGGCTTGGTGGGGGTGGCACATGGCCTTCGACTTCGCTCAGGCCGAACGAGTGAGGGGATAAATGCTACGTCTCCCAACCGCCGTTCAGCCTGAGCGAAGTCGAAGGCCATGCCTAAACCGCTCGGACAAAGCGCAAGGCGGCACCCCGATATTCCGCTCTGTCGTGGAGGTGATAGCCCAGCCGCTCCGCCAGCCGGATCGATCCCTGATTGGCGGGCGAGATGATGCATTGGGTCGCGGGCGGTGCGTGGGTGTCCGTCATCCAGCGATGCGCCGCCGAGGCCGCCTCATACGCATAGCCCCGCCCATGCGCCGCGCGGGTGAAGACCCAGGCGGCTTCGGGCAGCGGTTCGATCCGGGGCACCACCTCGCGCCGAAAATCCATGAAGCCGGTTTCGCCGAGATAAGCCCCGCTCGCCCGGTCCAGCACCGCGAACAACCCGTATCCGAACACCGACCAGTGACCGATATAGCGCAGCAACCGCATCCAGGCTTCTTCGCCCGTCATCGGCGACCCAGCATGGCGGACCACGACCGGGTCGGCGACCATCGCGGCATAGGCATCGAAATCCGCGGCCTCATAGGGGCGCAGCGTCAGGCGGTCGGTATGAATCATGCCAGCGCCACCCGGCCCCCGGCATGGCGCTCCAGCCGTCCGGCGAGTTCCAGTTCCAGCAGGATCGTCTGGACGATGGCGGGTGGTCGCCCGCTCTGGCGGATGAGTTCGTCGACCGTCACCGCCACCGGGCCGAGCAGGTCGGTCACGCGGGCGCGGTCGGCGTCGCTCGCCTCTTGCGGTGGCGGGGGTGCGTAGCGGCTCTCCGGCGCGCGGACCATGCGTGGGTCGATGGGGCGAATCTGTTCGAGGATATCCGCCGCCGACTGGATCAGCGTCGCGCCCTCGCGGATCAGCATATTGCAGCCTTGCGCGCGTGGATCGGCCGGGTGGCCCGGCACCGCCATCACCTCGCGACCCGCCTCGCCCGCCAGCCGCGCGGTGATCAGCGAGCCGGAGCGCGGCGCGGCCTCGACCACCACCGTCCCTTGGGCGAGCCCGGCGATGATCCGGTTGCGCGAAGGGAAGTGACGCGCGAGCGGCTGCGTCCCCGGCGGCTGTTCGGCGATCAGCAGGCCGCGCGTGGCCACTTCTTCCTGAAGGCGTGCATTTTCGGGCGGGAAGGCGATGTCGATGCCGCTGGCGATGACGCCGATCGTCCCGCCATCGAGCGCGCCGATATGCGCCGCCGTGTCGATGCCGCGCGCCAGCCCGGAGGTGACGGGGACGCGGTGCGAGGCCAGGTCCTGCGCCAGCCCCCGTGCGAACCGGCACGACGCGGCCGAGGCATTGCGCGCGCCGACCAGGGCCACCCCACCCCGCTGGGCGAGCGCCATGTCGCCGCGCACGATCAGTGCGGGCGGCGCGGTATCGAGTTCGGCGAGCAGCACGGGATAATCCGCCTCGCCCAGCATCACGTGCCGCGCGCCCAGCCGTGCGACCGCCTCGATCTCGCGCGCGATCACCGCCGGATCGGCGGCTTTCGGTGCTTCGCCACCGCCCCGCCGGGCAAGATGGGGCAGCGCATCCAGCGCGGCCTGCGCCTCGCCGAAGCGCGCCATCAACTGGCGCCAGGTGACGGGGCCGATGCCATGCGTCCGCAGCAGCCGGAGCTGCGCGAACCTGGCCTCAGTCACGTTTCTTGCCGATGCGCGGCTCGGTGCCCGCCAGCAGCCGCTCGATGTTCGCGCCATGCTTCCAGATGACGATAAGGGCGAGCGCGATCAGCAGCAGGACCAGGTCGAACCGCCCCATCACCGCCGCCGCCAGCGGGGCGCTGACCGCCGCCGCCATGCCCGCGACGGCCGAGATGCGCAGCGTCGCGAGCAGACCCAGCCACACCACCGCATAGACGACGCCCAGCGGCCAGTAGAGCGCAACCACGACGCCCATCAGCGTGGCGACACCCTTGCCGCCGCGAAACTTCAGCCAGATCGGATAGCAATGGCCGACAAAGGCGGCGGCCGCCGCCAGCGGCTCTTCGCCGGGCAGCCAGTGGCGCACGATCAGGACGGCGGCGACACCCTTCAACAGGTCGAGGATCAACGTCGCGGCGGCGAGGCCCTTGCGGCCCGTGCGCAACACGTTGGTCGCGCCGATATTGCCCGACCCGATGCTCCGAAGATCGCCCGCCCCGGCGGCGCGCGTCAGGATGATTCCGAAGGGAATCGACCCCAGCAGATAGCCGATCAGCAAGGCCCAGGTGGGCGGCCCCCAGATGATTTCGGTCGGCAATAGTCTTCCCCTGTGCTCCGGGACAGACATAGAACATCGCTCCGGCGCTGTCCAATCCGGCGGGGCTCTGGTTTCGGATGCGCGCGGGGCTTATGAGGCCGTGATGAGCGATGCGCGTCCCATCCTGTTCTTCGATTCCGGCGTGGGTGGCCTGTCGATCGCGGGGCCTGCGCGACAGGCGTTGCCGCGCGCGCCGTTCGTCTATGTCGCGGATAGCGCCGGGTTTCCTTACGGCGAGAAAAGCGAGGCCGAGATTGCCGCGCGCGTCCCCGCGCTGCTCGGGCGGCTGGCGGAGCGATACCATCCGCGCCTGATCGTCATCGCGTGCAACACCGCCTCGACCATCGCGCTGCCCGCGGTGCGCGCCGCGCTCGACCTGCCGGTGGTCGGCACGGTGCCCGCGATCAAGCCGGCCGCCGCGATGAGCCGGACGCGCGCGATCGGCGTGCTCGGCACCCGCGCGACGGTGCGCCAGGCCTATGTCGACGATCTGGCGGCGCGCTTTGCGGGTGACTGCCGGGTGATCCGGCACGGCTCGGCCGAACTGGTCGAGCTGGCCGAGGCGAAGCTGCGTGGCGAGAGTCTGTCGCCCGAGGCGTTCGTGGCCGTGCTGGACGGACTGTTCGGGCAGGCGGGTGGCGAGGCCATCGATGTCATCGTCAACGCCTGCACCCATTTCCCGCTGGTCGAGGCGGAACTGGCGGCGGCGGCCCCCCATGCGGTTCGCTTCGTCGATGGCGGGCCGGGGATCGCGCGGCGAATCGCGTTCCTGACCGATGGTCAGGACTGGCCCGACTCGGCGGGCGAGGGGGTGGCGGTGTTCACCCGGCTGGGCGAACGCGAAGCGGCGTTGCGGCCGGGACTGGCGGCGCGGGGGTTCGGGCGGATCGAGGCTCTTTGATCCGTTTGCCTGTGACGCCCGTTTGAACGAACACTGGCCTTCGCTGAGCGGAAACGGCGGCAGGCCGGTTTGGCGGCGGGAAAGGCAGCTGCGAACCATCCGCATCAGGAACCGATCGGGCCTTGGGACAATATGTCCACCATGATCGATCACAGTGAGCGCAGTTCCCGACTCGATTCATGCGCAGCTTGCGCCTACATTCCCTTTCCATGAGCATCGAGGGCACGGACGCGCGCGTGGATTATTCCCGCGTCTTCACCCAGGCGATCGACCGCCTGCACGCCGAGGGACGTTACCGCGTCTTCATCGACATTTTGCGCAACAAGGGCATGTTCCCGAATGCCCGGTGTTTTGCCGGGCATAACGGGCCCAAGCCGATCACCGTCTGGTGCTCCAACGATTACCTGGCGATGGGCCAGCATCCGAAGGTCATCGCCGCGATGGAGGAAGCGCTGCACGACGTCGGCGCTGGGTCGGGCGGCACGCGCAACATCGGCGGCAACACCCATTACCATGTCGATCTGGAAGGCGAACTGGCCGACCTGCACGGCAAGGAAGCGGCGCTGCTCTTTACCAGCGGCTATGTCTCCAACGAGGCGACGCTGGCGACCCTGGCCAAGATCCTGCCGGGCTGCGTGATCTTCTCCGACGAACTCAACCACGCCTCGATGATCGCGGGTATCCGCAATTCGGGCTGCGAGAAGCAGGTCTTCCGCCACAACGACCTTGCCCATCTCGAGGAATTGCTGGCGGCGGCGGACCCGGCGGTGCCCAAGCTGATCGCGTTCGAGAGCGTCTATTCGATGGAGGGCGATGTCGCCCCGATCGCGGCGATCTGCGACCTGGCCGACAAGTATAACGCGCTGACCTATCTGGACGAGGTGCACGCGGTCGGCATGTACGGCGCGCGCGGCGGCGGCATTTCGGAGCGTGACCATGTCGCGCACCGGCTGACCGTGATCGAGGGCACGCTGGGCAAGGCGTTCGGCGTCATGGGCGGCTATATCGCGGCCGACCGGATGATCGTCGACGTGATCCGCTCCTATGCGCCGGGGTTCATCTTCACGACCTCGCTGTCGCCGGTGCTGGTCGCGGGCGTGCTGGCCAGCGTGCGCCACCTGAAGCAGAGCTCGGTCGAGCGCGAGGGCCAGCAGGCCGCCGCCGCGAAGCTGAAGGCGATGATGCGCGAGGCGGGGCTGCCCGTGATGCTGGGCGAGACGCATATCGTGCCGGTGATGGTCGGTGACCCGGTCAAGGCCAAGAAGATCAGCGACATCCTGCTCGCCGAGTACGGCGTGTACGTCCAGCCGATCAACTATCCCACCGTCCCGCGCGGCACCGAGCGACTGCGCTTCACGCCGGGTCCGGCGCATGACGAGGCGATGATGGTTGAACTGGTGGCCGCGCTGGTCGAGATCTGGGAGCGGCTGGAATTGCGGATGGCGGCGTAAGTGGCCGCTCAAACTGTTCTTCCATCCCGGCCTGCGCTGGGGCCCAGTTGCGACCAAGCGGTTGGTACGCGAAACGATGCGACCGTATCCGCCCCGACGGTAAGGCAACTGGACCCCGGCCTTCGCCGGGGTGGTCCCAATATCGAGGTTGGATTTTAATCGAGCGTAATCGCGGTGTCGCTGCCGGGCACGGCCAGGGGTTCGCCAAACCGCACCGTGTGGACGCTGCTATATTCGCCATCCACCGGATCGACATAGACATGGACGACGTGGCGCATCCCGTCGATCACCCAATAGGTCGGGATGTTCGCCTGGACATAGAGCATCCGTTTCAGGCCCATATCGCGGCTTTGCGTCGTCTGCGCGATCTCGACCATGAGGCGAACGTCGTCCGGTGTCAGGAAGCGGTTTTCCGCAATCGGCTGGCGCAGCAGTGCGGCATCGCACGCGACGACGGTGGCATCGTTCAACGTAATCCCAACCTCGCCGCGTAGCCGGTTTCTCGGCACCACCGTCGCCAGTTCGATCAAGACGTCGGCCTACGCCTGGGCATGAGCCCCCATTGGCGGATTTGTCCGCGCCAGCTCCCCGTCGACCAGTTCGACCTTCATGCCCTCGAATGCGCCGCTTTCGACCATGCGCAGGAACTCGGCGCTGGTGAAGCGCGCGCGGGTGTCGGGGGCAAGGCCAGCCAGCTGGTTCACGGTCGCGATCCTGTCATGATGGCACGAGCGAGCCTGGCCGCGCGTCACTTCTTGCAATAGCCCTCGCCGGCCTTAACCGTCAGACATTCGGCCTTGCCAGCCAGATACCTCAACCCCGTGGCATCGCCATTGGTCGGGCGCAGAACCTCGCGCACGCCGTTGCGTTCGAAGACGATGGTGTCGCCCACCGCCTCGCCCCGGAACTCGCCCTTGTGGTCGAGGTCCCACTGCATCTCCATGCGATAGCGGCCCGGCGTCGCGGCATGCTTGATGTACAGATACATGCCCTCCACCCCGATCCAGCGACCGACATAATCGGGGGCCTTTTGCTTGGGCACCCCGATAAAGGTGGAGCCGTCACCCGCGGGCCCCGCCGTGGCGGCGGCGCTGGGGGTGTTCGCAGTGGGGGCGGCGGCGTTCCTGACCGCCTCCGGCGTCTCGCGCGAACAGGCGGTCAGGGCACAGAGGGCGGTCAGGATCAGGATAGGCTTCATGACGCGCAAAACCCCCGAGGCACAGTGCACGTTCCGCGGCGCGCGCTTGCGTCAAGGGGTAGCCATATCGTGCCTGCGCGCGTAAAGGCTCACCCATTCCATCCTCACCCTATTGGAGCGCCCGTCCCATGCGCATCGCGATCGCATCCGATCATGCCGCCGTCTCGTTGAAGACCGTGCTGGCGGACTGGCTTCGCGAACAGGGGCATGAGGTGCTCGACCTGGGCACGGACGGCACGGCGAGCGTCGATTATCCCGATTTCGGCCGCGCGGTCGGCGATGCGCTGGCCGATGGTCGCGCCGAGCGTGGCGTGGCCCTGTGTGGCTCGGGCATCGGTATTTCGATCGCCGCCAACCGTAATCCCGCGTGCCGCTGCGCGCTGGTGTCGGAGCCGCTGTCGGCCGCGCTCGCCCGCCAGCATAACGACGCCAACGCCATCGCCATGGGCGCGCGTGTCATCGGCGAGGAAATGGCCAAGGCCTGCCTCGACGCCTTCCTGTCCACCCCGTTCGAGGGTGGGCGGCATCAGCGGCGCGTCGACATGCTGTCCACCGCGCCCGCCCAGAATTGAACGCACCAGAATTGCCCGCCAAGGATACCCTGCATGAGCACGCTTAACGACGTCCAGCCCGATGGTTTCTTCACCCGCACCCTGGCCGATGCCGACCCGGCGGTCTTCGCGGGCGTCGCGCACGAGCTGGAGCGCGAGCAGACCCAGATCGAGCTGATCGCCAGCGAGAACATCGTCTCCAAGGCGGTGATGGAAGCGCAAGGCTCGGTCTTCACCAACAAATATGCCGAGGGCTATCCGGGCAAGCGCTATTATCAGGGCTGCGCCCCGTCGGACGAGGTCGAGCAGCTGGCGATCGACCGCGCCAAGCAGATCTTCGGCTGCGGCTTCGTCAACGTGCAGCCGCATTCGGGCGCGCAGGCGAACGGCGCGGTCATGCTGGCGCTGGCCAAGCCCGGCGACACGATCATGGGCCTGTCGCTCGACGCCGGCGGTCACCTGACCCACGGTGCGAAGGCGGCGCTGTCGGGCAAGTGGTTCAACGCGGTCCAGTACGGCGTCGATCCCGACACGCACCTGATCGATTATGACGAGGTCGCCCGCATCGCGCGCGAGTGCCAGCCCAAGATCATCATCGCGGGCGGCTCGGCCTATCCGCGCGTCATCGACTTCGCCAAGTTCCGCGCGATCGCGGACGAGGTCGGCGCGTATTTCATGGTCGACATGGCGCATTTCGCGGGCATCGTCGCGGGCGGCCTGCACCCGACCCCGTTCGGCCATGCCCATGTCGTGACCACCACCACGCACAAGACGCTGCGCGGCCCGCGCGGCGGCATGATCATGACCGATGACGAGGCGATCGCGAAGAAGATCAACTCGGCCGTCTTCCCGGGCCTGCAGGGTGGTCCGCTGATGCACGTCATCGCCGCCAAGGCGGTCGCGTTCGGCGAGGCGCTGCAGCCGGAGTTCAAGACCTACATCGCGGCGGTGGTCGAGAATGCCCGCACGCTGGCGGCGACGCTGAAGGCGCGCGGTGCGAACCTGGTCGCGGGCGGCACCGACACGCATCTGGCGCTGGTCGACCTGACTCCGCTGGGCATCACCGGCCGCGACGCGGACGAGGCGCTGGAGCGGGCCGGGATCACCTGCAACAAGAACGGCATCCCCAACGATCCGCTGCCCCCGATGAAGACCAGCGGCATCCGCGTCGGCTCGCCCGCCGGGACCACGCGCGGTTTCGGCACCGCCGAGTTCGAGCAGATCGGCCATATGGTCGCCGACGTGCTCGACGGTCTGAAGGCCAAGGGCGAACATGGGGACCCTGAGGTCGAGGCGAACGTTCGTGCCCGTGTGCGTGAGCTTTGCGTACGCTTTCCGATCTATCAGGGATAAGGACGTTACCGATGGCCAAGTTCGACCAGAAGATTTCCGAGGTTCAGAGCGACATCAAGTCGACCCCGGGCCTTGGCAAGAGCATGGCCAAGTGGGGCGCGCTGGGCGCGGTCGTCGCGATCCCGGTGCCCTTCGTCGGCCCGATCTTCGGCGCGGCGGCGGGTGCCGGCTACGCCTATTTCAAGGCAAAGAAGAAGATCTGAATGCGCTGCCCCTTTTGCGGCCATGAAGACAGTCAGGTAAAGGACAGCCGCCCCACCGAAGATGGGGCGGCTATCCGCCGTCGGCGCCAATGCGAAGGCTGTGGCGCGCGCTTCACGACGTTCGAGCGTATCCAGCTGCGCGAGCTGTTCGTGTTGAAGAGCGAGGACCGGCGCGAGCCGTTCGACCGTGAGAAATTGCTGCGGTCGATCGCCATCGCCACGCGCAAACGGCCGATCGACCCGGTGCGGGTGGAGAAGCTGGTATCCGGGATACAACGCCAGCTGGAGACGAGTGGCGAGGGCGAGGTGTCGTCCAAGCGGATCGGCGAGATGGTGATGGAAGGGCTCAAGGGACTCGACTCGGTCGCCTATATCCGCTTCGCCAGCGTGTATCGCGAATTTGGCGAGGCCAAGGATTTCGAGGCTTTTGCGGGCACGGTGGAAGAGGTGGCGCCGAAGGGGGAGTGAGGTTTGTGGCGAAGTCGAAGCCCAAGGGATTCCCTTGCCCCAAACCCCAAAAGCGATAGGCTGAGGGAATGGCCTTCTACGCCTACATCCTCCGCTGCTCCGACGGCAGTTTCTATACCGGCCACACCGACAACCTCGAACACCGCATTGCCCAGCACCAATCCGGCGAATTTCCCTGCTACACCCAGACTCGCCGCCCGGTAACGCTGGCCTGGTCCCAGGACGTCCCCTCCCGCTACGAAGCCCTCACCGCCGAGCTGCAGATCAAAGGCTGGTCCCGCACCAAGAAGGCCGCGCTGATCGCATCGGACTGGACGACACTCAAAGAAGCCGCGATACCGCGCGCCGAACGTGCCCTTCGACTTCGCTCAGGGCGAACGAGAGAGTGACCGTGAATAAGTCCCAACCCCCCGTCATCGTCCTGGTCCGCCCGCAGCTCGGCGAGAATATCGGCAAGGCCGCGCGCGCGATGCTCAATTTTGGGCTGGTTGAGATGCGCCTCGTCACCCCGCGCGACGGCTGGCCCAATCCGCAGGCGGGTCCGGCGGCGTCGGGGGCGGACATCGTGCTGGAACAGGCCAAGGTCTATGAAAGCGTCTCCGACGCGGTCGCCGATTGCGCCCAGGTCTATGCGACCACGGTGCGCAAGCGCGGCGTGACCAAGCCGGTCGTCACCCCGGAAGAGGCGGCGCGTGAGATCCATGCCGATCCCGTGGGGCGGGCGGCCTTCCTGTTCGGGCCGGAGCGGTCCGGGCTGGAAACCGACGATGTCGCGATCGCGCGCAAGATCGTCACCGTGCCGATCAATCCGGAATTCGGCAGCCTGAACCTGGCGCAGGCGGTGATCCTGATCGCCTATGAATGGTCCAAGGGCATCGAGCTGGCCCAGCCGCCCGAAGTCGAATTGCCCGAAGTCGCGCCGCAGGGCGAACTGGACGGCATGATCGCCCAGCTGGACGAGATGCTGGAGAATGCAGGCTTCTTCTTCCCGCCCGACCGCACCCCCGCAAGCAAGCGCACGCTGCGCACCTTGCTGACCAAGCCCGGCTGGTCGAGCCAGGAAGTCCGTACCCTGCGCGGGGTGCTGTCGACGCTGGCGCGGCCTCGGCAGCGTTGATCTTGCCTGTCGGTAGCGTCGTGATAGTCTGACCCCCGGATTTATCGGGGAGTCCGAACTATGATGCTTCTACTTATCGCCCTCCAGGCCGCGACCGCCGCCGCACCCGCGCCCGCGCCTGCACCGGTCGCGCCGCAGGACAAGGTCATCTGCAAGACGTATCACGAAACCGGATCGTTTCTGAAGACGCGCAAGACCTGCCTGACCCGCCAGCAATGGCAGCGGTCGAGCGAAACCAACCAGGGCGCGGCACGCAACGTCGTCAGCGCAGGCACCGGTGTGCCTGACGGCAATCTGGGGACCGGCGGGCTGTAACAGCCCGCCCGTTACCCCCGCGTCCGGTCGAACGTCGCCAGTTCATAGGCGATCGAGCCTTCGACGAGCGTTTCCCACATATCGGCCACCACCGCCTCGGGTAGCCCCAGGCGGCGGGCCTCGGCGCGGGCCTGGTCGATCACCTGGGTCTTGCGATCCTCGTCGCGCACGCGGTCGCGGGTCGGCTTGATGCGCGCGGCGGCGTCCATATAGGCGAAGCGGCGGGCGAGCAGGGCGACCAGTTCGCGGTCGAGCTGGTCCACCCCGGCACGAACCTGCGCCATGGTCGTGCAATCGGGTCCGGCAAGTATCTCGGTCATGGGCCAAGGCTCTGCCGGGCGGTGCGCGCGCTGTCCAGTCCGGCTTGCGGATCGCGTCAGGCGCGGGATAGCATGGCCGCTCGTTCCGATTGGGAGACAGGACGATGCTCACCCCATTGCTGCTGCTGGCGCTCGCCGGACAACAGGCCGAACCGGCGCCCGCGCCCGTGAAGGAAAAGAAGATCTGCCGGGTTCAGGAAACCACCGGATCGCGCCTTTCGTCCAGGCGCATCTGCAAGACACAGGCGGAATGGGACGAAATCGCGGCCGATGCGCGCAACGATGTGGACAACGCGGCCGGGCGGTTGAATACGGCCAGCGGCCGCTGATCGACCGCCCTGCTTGACTCCGGCGCGCCTCTCGTCTAGGCGCGCCGCTTCGCAATTGCCCCCGCATCCCGGTGAAGCGGTGGGCCTGCGCTTGTCCCCATAAAGGCTTGCATGGTGCGATACCGGGACCAACGTCGTTCGTAATTGCCAAGGAATACAAGATGTCGAAGCGTCAGAGCGCGAAGTACAAGCTCGATCGCCGTATGGGCGAGAACATCTGGGGTCGCCCCAAGAGCCCGGTCAACAAGCGTGAGTACGGCCCCGGCCAGCACGGTCAGCGTCGCAAGGGCAAGATGTCGGACTTCGGTCTGCAGCTGCGCGCCAAGCAGAAGCTGAAGGGCTATTACGGCGACGTGACCGAGAAGCAGTTCAAGGCCTGCTACCAGGAAGCCGCCCGCATGAAGGGCGATACCTCGCAGAACCTGATCGGCCTGCTCGAGCAGCGTCTGGACATGATCGTGTACCGCGCGAAGTTCGCGCCGACGATCTTCGCCGCGCGCCAGCTGGTCAGCCATGGCCACATCCGCGTCAACGGCGTGAAGTGCAACATCGCGTCGCGTCGCTGCTTCGTCGGCGACGAGATCTCGCTGGGTTCGAAGGCGACCGAAATGGCGCTGGTCCTCGAGGCGCAGCAGCTCGCCGAGCGTGAAGTGCCCGATTACGTCACCGCCGACGGCAACACCAAGGTCGCCCTGACCCGCGTTCCGACGCTGGACGAGGTGCCCTATCCGGTGAAGATGGAACCGAACCTGGTCGTCGAATTCTATTCGCGCTAAGTTTTCGGGTCTTACCGAATTACGGAAAGGGCGGTCCTTCGGGGCCGCCCTTTTTGTTTGCGCCGTGCTTGCTGGATGACGCAGGGCCGCTCATACTTCGTCCGTACAAAAGGGGAGGGACATGATGCGCCTGGGATTGATCGCCATCGCCGCGCTGTTGGGCGCATCCGCTGCCACGGCGCAGACGGCCGAGCAGGGGCAATATGCCGACCAGCTTCGGGCGATGTTCACGTCGGTCGCGGGGGGCACCTGCCCGGCCGAGCTGATGGCCGACGGCCTGTTGAAGGCGTGTCGGGAACAACTGCCCCAGATGGCACCTGGCCTGAAGGCGGCCGGGCCGATCAAGACGATCACCTTCCTGAAGACCGAGCAGGCGAACGGCGAGCGGTTCGAGCAATATCAGGTGGCGTTCACCAACGGCGCACCGTCCAAGTGGACGATCGGCGGCCTGCAGGACGGCAAGTTCAAGTCGGTCTATTCGCTGGGCGATTAAGGGGCGGCGAGAGATGGAAAAGGGCTGATGCTGGAAGGTGAACGGCAAAGGACGGTGGCCGCACGTATCGGCGTGACCGCGCTCAACCTGCTGTTCCCTGGGCTCGGACTGTTTCGGATCGGTCGTTGGAAAAGCGGTATATGTTTTGCTGCCGCGCCCTTCATACTGGTCGGACTCATCACATTCGGCTTGGGCTTTTGTCTGGTCAGCTATGCGGCGGTGTTGATTGCAGCGACTCTGGCCATCTCAGCCATTGCCGCGATCTTCATCGTGGCGATGGTGCTGACATGGCGACGGGGCAAGATGCGGCGCCCGGTGTGCTGGTGGTCGCAATGGTATGTGATCGTCGCGCTGTGGCTAATCGCGGGCCTGCTGTTTAATCAGGCGGCCGATGTATCGCGCCGGATGTACAGGCTTTTCTATGCCCCATCCGGCAGCATGGCGCCGACCCTTTTGGAAGGCGACAAATTCGTCGTTGATACGGGCTGGCGCGGCCCCCTCGAACGCGGGATGCCGGTCCTGTTTCAGGGCGCGGGGTCAGCCCGCATCTATCGTATCGCGGCGGTTGCGGGTGATCGTATAGCGATTCGCAACGGGGTGCCGATCATCAACGGAGTGGCGGCGCAGTGGCAGCCTCGCGGCATCCAGGCCAAGGATGGAGCTGACGGGCGTCTCTGGGCGGAGCGTCTGCCAGGCGAGGCCAAGTCCCACTTCATTTTGAAGAGCGAGCCGACGCCCTTTGACGATCTTTCGGAAATGGTCGTTCCCAAGGGCCATTTTTTCGTTCTGGGCGACAATCGGGATCGCTCCGCCGACAGTCGCGTCCCCGTCGAAGCTCTTGGCGTCGGTATGGTCCCCGAAAGCTCCGTCATCGGAAGACCGCGTTCCATCTACTGGAGCCAGACACATGACCGGATCGGTCGCCGTCTCGACTGACGGTTTGGTCGATGTCCGGCAAGCTTGCCCCGTGCCGTAGCACCGGGCACAAGGCCCCAAAACACAAGGGGAAAATCATCATGCGCCGTCTGGTCCTATTGTCCCTTCTGCTCTCGGGCGCCGCCATCGCGCAGGAGCGGCCCGCCATCTCGGTCGACACGCTGAAGACCGTCACCCAGACCCTGTCCTCCGACGAATATGAGGGCCGCGCGCCGACTACCCCGGCGGAGGACAAGACGGTCACCTATATCGTTGATCGCTTCCAAAAGGCGGGGCTGAAGCCCGGCAACAAGGGCAGCTGGACCCAGGACGTGCCGATGGTCGAGATCACCGCCAACGACGTCCAGCCCTTCACGATCCGAGGGAAGGGTGCGCCCATTTCGCTGGCCTATCGTACCGACATGGTCGTCGGCACCTATCGCGTAAGCCCACGCATCGACGTGAAGGACAGCGAGATGGTCTTCGTCGGCTATGGCATCACCGCGCCTGAAAAGGGCTGGGACGATTATGCGGGGGTCGATGTACGCGGCAAGACGGTGGTCATCCTGATCAACGATGCCGACTGGCAGACCATGGGCCGGGAGGGACCGTTCGAGGGGCGGGCGATGACCTGGTATGGCCGCTGGCCGTACAAGTTCGAGAATGCCGCCAAGCACGGTGCCGCCGCCGCGCTGATCGTCCACCAGACCGAGCCCGCCGCCTACCCCTGGGCGGTGGTGCAGTCCTCCTGGACCGGGCCGCAGCTCGAACTGGACGAGGCGGGCGACCATATGGACCAGTCCCAGGTCATCGGCTGGCTGCAACAGCCCGTTGCCGAGCGTATCCTGAAGGCCGCCGGACGCGACCTCGCCACCCTCACCAAGGCGGCGCAGACCAAGGGGTTCCGGGCGGTGCCACTGGGCCTGACCCTGTCGGGCGGCTTTGCCAATACGATCCGGCGCCAGGCCTCGAAGAACGTGGTCGGCGTGCTGCCCGGCACGACCACGCCGGGCGACTATGTCCTTTATTCCGCGCATTGGGACCATCTGGGCCGCTGTGACGCGGTGAATGGCGACGACATCTGCAACGGTGCGCTCGACAATGCGAGCGGCGTGGCCGGGCTGGTCGCGCTGGCTGAGGCGCAGGCCAAGGCGGGGCCAGCCAAGCGTTCGATCGCGTTCCTGGCGGTGACGGCGGAGGAAAGCGGGCTGCTCGGTTCGTCCTATTATGCGCAGCATCCGGTCTTTCCGCTGGCGCGCACGGTGGGCGGGGTCAACATGGACGGGCTGAACGTCACGGGCCGTGCGAAGGATTTCGTGCTGGTCGGCCAGGGCAAGTCCGAGATCGAGGACCTGGCCAGACGGATCGTCGCCAGCCAGGGCCGCACGATCAGCGCCGAGCCCAATCCGGAACGCGGCAGCTATTATCGCTCCGACCATTTCTCGTTCGCCAAGCTGGGCGTGCCGATGCTCGATGGCGGATCGGGGCAGGACAAGGTCGTCGGCGGCATCGCGGCGGGCAAGGCGGCGGCGGAGGATTATGTCGCCAACCGCTATCACAAGCCCGCCGACCAATATGATCCCAACTGGGATTGGTCGGGTGCTGTCGAGGATTTGACGGTCTATTATCAATTGGGCAGGACGCTGGCCGACCGACCGGGCCTGTGGCCCAACTGGTACCCCACCGCCGAATTCCGCGGTATCCGCGATCAAAGCAGGAAGAATGCCCAGTGACGACGCCAGCCGTGACGACGCCTAACGCGACGACGCCTCCGCCCGCCGAATGGGCTCCCCATGACGCGGTGTGGATCGGCTTTCCCAGCCATCCCGAGCTGTGGGAGGAGGATCTGGAGCCCGCGCGCGAGGAGGTGCTGGCCTTTGCCCGCGCCGTCCACGCCGATGGCCGGGGCGAGCGGGTGATCCTGGTCGCCGCCGATGGCGAGGCGGCCGAGGCTGCGCGCCGCATGGCGGGTGAGGTCGCGGACGTGATCGTCCAGCCGTTCGGCGACATCTGGCTGCGCGATACCGGCCCGATCGTCACCGGCGACGGCAGTGCGCGCCTGTTCGAATTCAACGGCTGGGGCGGCAAATACGACCTGCCCGGCGACGACACGGTCGGCGCGCGATTGGCCGAGGAGCGCGGCATCGCGGCCAAGGCCTGTGGGTGGGTGCTGGAAGGCGGCGCGATCGACGGCGACGGCACGGGCCTGGTCGTCACCACCCGCCAGTGCCTGCTCAACCCCAATCGCAACCCCGACCTGGACGAACAGGTAATCGCCGAGCGGCTGGCGCAGGATCTGGGCCTGACGCGGATCGTATGGCTGGGCGACGGCCTGCTCAACGATCATACCGACGGCCATGTCGACAATCTGGCCCGCTTCGTCGGCCCCAACCGCATCGCCCTGCCCGAAGCGGCCGAGAACGACCCCAACTGGCAGGTCTATATGGCGGCCAGGCGTGACGCGACGGCGGCGGGGCTGGAGGTCGTGACCATCCCGTCGCCCGGCCGCGTGCTGCGCGACGAAGAGATCGTGCCCGCCAGCTATATGAACTTCTACATCGGCAATGCGGCGGTCGTCGTGCCGCTCTATGGCAGCGAGAACGACGCCGCAGGCGTCGCGGCGATCCAGGCGATCTTCCCCGACCGCGACGTCGTGGGCCTGCGCGCCGATGCGATCCTGACCGGCGGCGGCAGCTTCCACTGCATCTCGCAGCAGATTCCGGCGATCGCCTGATCACGCATGTCGGACCCGCGCTTCCGACGAGGAGGCGCGGGCTTCGCCCGTCGGCCGGGCTTGCTCTTTACGGTCCGTAAACCGCCAGCCGGTTACGCGCCGCGATCCCTCGTCCGGGATCGGAATTACGCATTGCAAGCCACGATCAATCTGCTTCGCAGCCAACATGAGGAAATCGCGGCGGCCGTCGGCGATCTCGTGGCGCTGTTCGACATGCGTTACGCCGACGCCGCGCCCATACTGGGACCGGCGCGCATGCGGATCGCCCAGATCATCACCAAGCATTTGAAGACCGAGGACGAACTGCTGCTGACGCCGCTGCGCGAACAGCGGCTGATGGCGAGCATCCCCGGATGCGAGGCGATCGTGATCGAAACGCGGGAACTTCGCCTGACCTATTCCCGGCATATCGGCACCTGGACCGCGCGCGCCATCGAGGAACGGTGGAACGAATATGTCGTGGTGACACGCCAGCTCAACGAGCGGCTGATGGCGCTGTGCGACCTGAAGATGAAGGACTTTTACCCGGTGGTCCTGCGCCGCATCCTGTACGATCCCGCCCCGGCGCCCCGTATGACGGCGTGACCGGCGGGACGCTACGGTCTAGCATGCGGCAGCCACCGATCAGGGGAGTCGCCATGACCGCCGTCCGATCCACCGCCGGGTTTGCCACCGGATTCCATCGTACGATCCTGCCCATTGTCGCGCCTGTCCTAGTCATAACCGCGGCCGCTGCGCTCCTTCGCCTGCCGATTGCGCAGAGCCACGCCCGCGCCGCGGCGCTCCTGTTCCTGTGGATCGCCTCCGACGCGATGATGTTGGGGCTGTTAGCGCGCGCGCGACGGCCGGGGTGGCGTGCGGGGATTGCGGCGATGGCCTCGGCAGGAATGGCGGTGCTTAGCCTGTCGCCGCCGCCGATCCGGGCGGCGCTGCTCGCCATGCCATGGGCGCTGGCGGTGCCGGTGATCGCGATCGCCCTGCATGGTGGCTGGGGGCTGTGGCGCGTCGTCGAGCGGGTGCGGCAATGGGACCGGCACGATCCCGAACGCTGGACCTCGCTGCTGGGCGAGGTCTTTCCCAGGCCGTTTGCCCGGCTGGCGGTAGCGGAGGCGGGACTGCTCCACCTGGCGTTGTTCCGCTGGCGGGCGAAGCCCGATGTGCCGCCGGGGACGATCGGCTTTGCCTATCACCGGCATCTCCAGCCGATGATGATCACCCTGCTGGCCCTGTCCTGTATCGAGATCGGGGTGACGCACCTGCTGATCGCGCATTGGAGCCGGACGCTGGCGCTGGTCCTGTTCGTCGTCAGTGACGTGTCGCTTCTCTACCTGATCGGCCTGATCAAATCCTTGCGCCTCGCGCCCGTGCTTCTGACCCAGGCGGGCGTACGCGTGCGGGCGGGTATCCTGGTCGACCGGACGATCCCCTACGCCGCGATCCGCCATGTTCAGCTCCATCCGGACGGCGATACGGTGCGCGCACCGGGCATTTGGAACGTCGCGCTGCTCGCCTGGCCCAATCTGCTTCTCCGCCTCGACCCGCCCCTGCCGCCACGGTCCCGGTGGCGGCGGGACCCGGTTGACGCCATCGCGCTCCGTCTCGACGAGCCCGGCCCCTTCCTCGACGAATTGCGCGTGCGACTGGTCACTCGGCACGTGACGGAGGAATGTTGAGCCATTAAAGGGCGTGGCCATGACCCAGATCACCGTCGCCGCGCTGCAACTGGCCTTCACCGCCGATATCGACCGCAACATCGCCGAGGTGTCGCGCCTCGTCCGCGAGGCGGCACGCCAAGGTGCGCAGGTGATCCTGCCGCCCGAGCTTTTCGAGGGCGAGTATTTCTGCCGGGTGGAGGACGAAGGCCTGTTCTCGAACGCCAAGCCGACCGCCGAGCACAAGGCGGTGCTGGCGATGCAGGAACTCGCCGCCGAGCTGAAGGTCCATATCCCGACCAGCTTCTTCGAGGCGGACGGGCCGCATCACTATAACTCGCTGGCGATGATCAACCCCGACGGCAAGGTCGCGGGCGTCTATCGCAAGAGCCATATCCCGGACGGTCCGGGCTATGAGGAGAAATTCTATTTCCGCCCCGGCAATACCGGGTTCAAGGTGTGGGACGGTCCGGCGACCAAGCTCGGCGTCGGCATCTGCTGGGACCAATGGTACCCCGAAACCGCGCGCGCGATGATGCTGATGGGTGCCGAAATCCTGTTCTACCCCACCGCGATCGGCAGCGAGCCGCATGACGACAGCCTGGATACCGCACGGCTATGGCGGCGCGCGATGGTCGGCCATGCGGTGTCGAACGTCGTGCCGATCGTCGCGGCGAACCGCGTCGGCAACGAGCATGGCCAGACCTTCTACGGCACCAGCTTCATCTGCGACGAGCGGGGCGACATCCTGGCCGAACTGGGTCGCGAGGAAGAAGGCGTGATCGTCGCCACGCTCGACATCGACCGGGTGAAGCGCCACCGCGCGGCGTTCGGCTTCTTCCGCGACCGGCGGCCCGAGCTGTACGGTCGGCTGGTCCAGGATATCTGACATACTATTCCTCCCCTGTAAGGGGAGGTGGCATCGCGTCAGCGATGACGGAGGGGTGTCGCGCTTTTGATAAAACCGACCCCTCCACACCGCCTCCCCAAGCAGACTTGGGGAGGAAGAGCTTACCCTCGCAACGCCACCGCGCGCGCGAACACGGCCTCGAACATTTCGGGCGTCAGGCGGCCGGTATTCTGGTTGTAGCGCGAGCAGTGATAGCTATCGAGCACCACCGGGCCGCCGCCGGGAAGCCGGTGCTCCGCCAGATGGGCGAAGCGCGCCTTGGGCAGTCGTCCGCCCAACGCCTTGATGACCGAGCGGTGCGCGATCTCGCCCAGTGCGATGATGACCGACAGCCGGGGCAGCGCGGCCAGTTCCTGTTCCAGGAAGGAGCGGCAGGTGCGGATTTCGTCGGGCGTCGGCTTATTCTCGGGCGGCAGGCATTTGACCGCGTTCAGGATCACCGCGCCCTTCAGGGTCAGGCCGTCATCGACCTTGGCGGCGAATTCCCCCTCGGCCAGGCCGAACCTGGCGAGCGTGCCATAGAGCAGCGGCCCCGCGCCATCGCCGGTGAAAGGGCGGCCGGTTCGGTGCGCGCCATGCTTGCCCGGCGCAAGGCCGACCACCGCCAGCCACGCCTCGCCATCACCGAAGGGCGGCACGGGGGCGTTCCACCAGCCGGGATACTCGGCGGCGACCGCCTGGCGGACCTCGACCAGGCGGGGACAGAGCGGACAGTCGCGCGGCGGCTGGATCGCGGCCAGGGGCGAGGGGATGACGGGAAAGGATGCGTCGGACATCGCGCTCGGGTAGTCGGGTGACATGACGACGACAAGCTATGCGATTGCGCTGGGTTCCAACCGTCCGGGGCGGCACGGGGGGCCGCACGACGAAATCCGCGCGGCACTGGCCGAGCTGCCGGGCGTCTATGCCGTGTCGCCGATCCTCGTCACCGCGCCGGTGGGGCCGTCGATCCGCGCCTTTGCCAATGCCGCCGCGCTGGTCGAAAGCCCGCTCGATCCGCCCGCCATGCTCACCCTGTTGAAGGCCATAGAGCGTGATTTCGGGCGGCGGCGCGGGCAACGCTGGGGTGCGCGGGTGATCGACCTGGACATCATTCTCTGGTCGGGAGGGGCGTGGCGCTCGCGCGGGCTGATCGTGCCGCATGTCGCCTATGCGACGCGCGACTTCGTGCTGCATCCGCTGGCCGCGATCGCACCCGACTGGCGCGACCCGCGTGACCGCCGATCGGTACGCCAGATGCGACATGGTGTTGACCGAAGGCGTCCGCGCCCCTAGGTCGCATCCACCGCGATGGAGGGTCCGTAGCTCAGTTGGTAGAGCAAGCGACTTTTAATCGAGAGGTCCCGGGTTCGAGCCCCGGCGGACCCACCATCGGGGTGTTTCAGAGCGTCGCAGCGTGTCTCACGCCCTTGCTAAACTACAGAAATTCAGGTGCGAAAGCGTCGCGGGGTGTCTCACCTCGTGCCCCTGCATGTCATGTCCCCCGGGGGCACGGTTGGGGGCACTGATTTTCAAAGTGGGGGCACCGTGCCGCTGACCGATATCCAGTGCCGTAAAGCGCAGCTGCCGGAGAAGGATTACAGCCTTGCGGATTTCACCGCGCGCTACCCTGAGATCGGCCCCGAGGTCTTGGCCCCATAGTGGGGAGGGCGCGGCGCGGATTTTCACGCCGCGCCCTCGGTCGTTCACCGGCAGACGCGGATCCGTTCCCGGCCGTGGTGGCGATACTCGGTCCAGCAGCGCTGCCGGTAGCCGTAGCCACCCCGGTATCCGTACCCGTCGCCCCGGTAGCCGTAGCCGCTGTCACGATATCCCCCGCCATAGCCGTACCCGCCGTAGCGCGGTCCGTCATACCCGCCCCAATGCGCCGGGGGCGGTCCAGGCGGAGGGGGCGGTGGTGGCCCGCCCCAATCGGGGCCAGGTCCGGGGCCGGGGGGCGGTGGCGGCGGTGGGCCCCATTCCTGGGCGCTCGCGCTCACACTCAGGCCGAGCGTCGCAATGGCAAGCCCGGCAGCAACGACACGTGTCAGCTTCATGGTCGCATCCTCATGCCCGACGATTGGGCATGAGGATGGGTTACACGGCCATTGCATGCACATGGCTGAACGCGGTTGTTCTCTGCCGTTCAGGATCGGCCAGCGGATCGAAGGGGAACACGCGGGCAATATGCGGCGGCGCGCCGCCCTGTTCCCCGATCCTTCGGCGCCATCGTCGAGGCGGCTGGCCAGTGGTCGCACTGCGGGCTTAAGGAACCGGCAGAGATGCTTGGGACGGATTGGCCCATCAGGACACCATCAAGGCGATTGCCTCAGGATACTGACAGGCCATCCTTGCTCGTCAGAAAGACGACCAGTCGTCCTCCGCAAGCGCGGCATTGCCCTGCTGCATGGGGACAGGCTTTCCACGAAGGCGGGGAGCCGCGGTCGCGACGCGGGCTTGCAGGGCGTGCACATTGGCGGCTGAGGCGGTGGTCGGTTGCCCAATTTGGAATCGAGCGATTTGACGTGCGAGGCCATCAGCTTCCGTAGCCAAGCCACGCGCCGCCGCAGTCGCTTCTTCGACCATGGCTGCGTTTTGCTGGGTGACGCCGTCCATCTCCGCGACGGCCGTGTTGACCTGCTGGAGCCCCGTGGACTGTTGCTCGGCGGCATCGGCAATCTCGCCCACCAGGGTACTGACCTCGGCAATGCGCGCGATGATGCCGGTCAGGGCCTGACCCGTTTCCCCGACCAGCCGCACGCCTTCCGAGACCTGTTCGGTCGACGCGCTGATCCGCTCCTTGACGTCCTTGGCGGCGTCAGCCGAACGCTGAGCCAGCGCGCGAACTTCCGAAGCGACGACAGCGAAGCCCTTCCCGGCATCACCGGCTCGCGCCGCTTCGACGCCGGCGTTCAACGCCAGCAAATTGGTCTGAAACGCGATACCGTCGATGACGGCGATGATGTCGGAAATCTCGTTGGATCGACGCTCGATGCCGTCCATCGCCTCGATGGCGTTCCGGACGATGCCGCCAGATTGCTCCGCCAGATCGCGTGCGGTCCGCACCGCCGCGTTGGCGCTCGACGTACGTTGCGCGGTCGCGCGCATCGTCGCGGTGATCTCCTCCATTGCGGAGGCCGTCTCCTCCAGGCTGGCCGCTTGCTGTTCGGTCCGCATCGACAGATCGTCCGAGGCCGTACGAATTTCTCCGGCACCGCCGTTGATGCCAGTGACTGCCGTCGAGACCTGGGCCAAGGCATCCTGCAACGCTTCGGCCGCAGCGTTGAAATCGCTCTTCAATTTGGCAAAGGGGCCGGTCAGTTCGGCATCGACCCGTGTCAGCAGATCGCCCTTCGCCAGATCCGATAGCCCCCGCCCAATGCTGTCGACGATGAGGGTGGTCTGCTCGGCCTTTGCCCGTTCAGCTGCCGCGAGCTGGTCGCGGAACTTGGCCATGGCGTTGGCCAGATCGCCGACTTCGTCATGGCGATCGGCATCGGGCACGCGGACATTCATGTCGCCCGCGGCCAATTTGCCCATTGCCTCGGTCATGGCGCTAAGCGGCTTTGCGATCTGACGGATCAACAGGGTCAGAAGCGCGATGGCCAACCCGATGGCGGCGACGACCATGACGATCGTGATCAGGCGTCCGGTATCCGCCGTCGATTCCGCCTCTACGCGAGCTTTGTCCATGGCGGCGGTATATGCCTCCTCCGCCCGGCCCAAGGCCGCGTTCTGTGCGTCATAATCCTTGACCTCCTGCAACGCGCTCGCCTGGGCCGCATCGGTTTCGTTGCGGTTCGACAGGGCAATGGTCTGCTGCAAATGGTCGGTAAAGCGCTGCCAGATTGGCGCAAATTCATCCATCGCCGCTTTGGCGACTGGATCCTGCTCCATCCCTTTGACCTTACCAACCGACTGGTCGATCAAATCAAGCGATGCACGCATCGCCCTGTAATGCGCCTCCATCGTCTCGGGCGATGTGCTGACGATATGGGTCATCTCCTCGGCGCGGACGTTCGACGTCTGCGTATCGATGCTATGGGTCAGTTTTTGCAGCCGGGCCAGGCGGGAGGCGATATCGGAGGTGCCGGCGCTCAAGGCGTTCTGGTTGTGAATGGAAAGCCCACCCACGATCAACAGGGCAATGAGCAGGATGGCAAAGCAAGCTATCAGTTTGGAACTGATCCGCAGGTTTTTCACGATATTCTCCCGGCGCTGGGTAATCGGTTCCGCATGTGTGAGGGACGGATCACATATGAGCGCTGGGATTACGCGACACTCATTAATAAAAACCTTTGCATCCCGGTGTTTTTCGGGGACGATGGCGTTTTCATACGGCTTGACCGAGAAGGGTCAGGAGGGCTCTTCGCTCCCATTCTGGTGATCGTGGACGTCCAGGCGCATCCGGAAGCGCGGAACGAGATGGCAACGATCGTAGGTCTGCACAGCCGCCGCATAAATGGGATATGATCTCGACGATCCCCTGGCGGCGGAAGCCAAGCCAGCATGATTGAAAATGCGGGGAAGGGTGTGGCGCCTTTGGCAGCGCCACACCGTCAGATCAGCGGCAGACGCGGATCCGCTTGTGCGCCCGGTGGCTGTATTCGACCCGGCAACGCTGCTGGCGATAGTGGTTGCGGCCTTGCCAGCGCGGGCCATCGTGCCGGTCATACCGAGCGGGGCCGCGGTGCGGAGGGCCATGTCGGTCAGGGCGTGCATGCGGGCCTCTCGGATCGTCGTGGCCCCAGCGCTGCGCATCGGCGCTGGCGCTCAAGCCGAGGGTGGCAACGGCAAGGCCGGCAGCAAGCAAACTTGCAAATTTCATGGTCATGTCCTTCTGGGAAACAGGTGTCGGGGGAATGGCCTACGCGCCCGCCATGTTCCGTTGCCTGAACGGAATTGCCTGTAATCATTCAGATTTCTACCCTTCGGGGCGGCCGATCCGTATCAAATCGATTGGTGTTTCGGGAATGTTCTCAATTCGGCGGTAAGGCTGAACTGATGGGGCCGGTAAAGGAAAAACGGCGTGTACGAAGGTCCGGCGAGCCGTGCGGACCGGGCGGGATCAGGTCGCTGATCTGGGGCTGGCGAAAGTCGTCGACCTTTATTGAGGGGGGGCATTCGGCTCACGTCAATTTGTAGAGGCCACAAGGAACCGCCAAAAAGCCCGTTCATCGCGGTAAGGCGACCGACTCACCATCGGATGGCGGCGGCAGAGTGAAGCGATGGCTCTGACGCCATCGGGGTGGCCATAGGCGAACCCCACAATCTTGGATTTTCGAAAAGGCGACAGCGCAGCGGCGCATCTGCCCAATTGCGATCGGGCACTAGCGGCCGACACCAATTCGCCAAGCGCGGCCCACATTCAAAACGGCCGACCCGCTCTCACGGGCCGACCATCGGTCGTTTGTTCAGAACAGGTGCGCGACCAGTTTCGAGGCACCGAACGCGACACCACCCACCGCAAGCCAGCTGGCGGCGGCGCCGAGCGTCAGGATCATCAGGCGATCGAGGGGCGAAATAGCGTGGTCGTCCATGGTGGTGCATTCCTCTCCGACCGGTCGAAGAGCCGGTCTGTCTCAACTATGAGACGAAAACCGTTAACAGGCAAACCCGTTTTTCGAATGAATGTGATCGGCTGGGTGAAGAATAAGTACCCGGTCTTTGATCTATGGAAAGCGTTGGCGCGGCGCCACCGCGCAGCGAAGGGTGGTTGAACAGACCGGCTATCGCGCCGTCGGCTTGTCCTTTCGATTCCATGGTCGCAAAAGCCCGATGATGAAGGCGATACCGGCATGACCCGTCCTGATGAACGGGAATCCAACCCCGAATCGGCGGCGGCGTCGACACCCAATCTGGCCGCAATGCCGATGGCGTTGCGGGGCGTGGCGGCCGGGGCCATCGCGCTGACGTTGTTGCTATTGGCAGGGCTGGCGGTCGATCATTGGCCGTTCGCCTGGGACCGGGCGATCCTGACCGGGTTGCGGGCTTGCTGCGATTCGCAGCAGCTTCGGGCGGTGGCGGTGGATTTTACCGCCCTGGGCAGTGTGCCGGTCCTTATCCTGATGGTCGCGGGCGCGGCCGTGCTGCTGCTGGCGCGTGGATTGTGGCTGACGGCAATCGCCACGGCGGCGGCGGGAATCAGTGGCGGCATGGTCGTGACGCTGGTCAAGCATGCGGTCGACCGGACCCGGCCCGAATTGGTGCCGCACTGGGTCGACGTTCACAATGCCAGCTTTCCCAGCGGCCATGCGGCGGGCAGCGCGATGGTCTACATGACGTTGGCGGCACTCGCCACCCAGGCGACCTGGCACCGAAGACTGCGGCACGCGATCGTGCTGCTGGCGGTATTCCTGGTCGGCGCGATCGGCGTCAGCCGCGTCTATCTGGGCGTGCACTGGCCGTCGGACGTGGCGGCGGGGTGGTGCTTCGGCACGCTCTGGGCGCTGGGATGGTGGTGGGCGACCGCCGCGGCGCGTGTGTCCTGGACCGGAGCGTCAGGACGCGGCGCGCGCGAGTAAGGCGCGGGCCGCCTTCAGGTGCGGCGCGTCGACCATCTTGCCCTCCATCTGCAGCGCCCCCGCGCCGGGATTGGCGGCGAACAGGTCGACGATCGCCTGCGCCCGCGCGATATCCTGCGCCGTTGGCGTAAAGGCCGCGTTGATGACCTGCACCTGGGCGGGATGGATCGCCATCATGCCGGTAAAGCCGTCGCGTTGCGCCCGCGCGGCATAGGCGGCCAGGCCATCCAGATCGCGGAAATCGGGATAGACGGTCTCGATCGCCGCCACCCCCGCAGCATGCGCACCGAACAGGGTCAGCGAGCGCGCCAGCTGATAGGGCGCGGTGTAGCTGCCATCGGCTTCGCGTGCGGTGGTCGCGCCGATCGCGGCGGGGAGATCCTCGGCCCCCCAGGTCATGCCCGCCAGCGACAAGGGCGATCCGGCATACTCGCCCAGCCGGAACAGCGCGGCGGGTGTCTCGGTCGCGATCGGCAGGACCGGCACGTCTCCGGCACCCTGGGCCGCCAGCGCGTCCAGGCTGGCCAAGCCCTCCGCCTTGGGCAGGACGATGCCGTCGGGCCGCGCGGGAAGTATCGCTGCCAGATCGTCCGACGCCAGTGGTCCGTCGATGGGGTTGATGCGCACGAACAGCCGTACGCCGTGATCGCGTGAGCCGCTCAGGAATTGCGCGACCTCCGCACGGGCGCGGGGCTTGGCATCGGGGGCGACCGCGTCCTCCAGGTCGAGGATCAGCGCGTCGGCACCCAGCCCCAGCGCCTTGGCCATCCGATCCGGCCGGTCGCCCGGCACGAACAGCAGCGAACGCAGCCGCATGGGATCAGCGCCCCATTTCGGCAAGCTTGCGCTCCCAGGCCAGCGCGTCGCGGACGATGCCGTCCAGATCGTCGCGTTCGGGCCGCCAGGGCAGGGCGGCCAGGATCGCGCTGTTGTCGGCGACCAGCTCGGCCGGGTCGCCCGCGCGGCGGCCCTCCATCCGGCGCTCGATCCTGTGGTTGGTCACCCGGTCGACCGCGTCGAGCACTTCCAGCACCGAAAAGCCCCGGCCATAGCCGCAGTTCAGCGTGTGGCTCTCACCCGGCTGCGCGACCAGCAGTTCGAGCGCGGCGACATGCGCGGCGGCAAGGTCCGAGACGTGGATATAGTCGCGCACGCCCGTCCCGTCGCGGGTGGCGAAGTCGGTGCCATAGACGCCGACCGCTTCACGCTTGCCTATCGCCGCCTCGACCGCGATCTTGATCAGATGGGTCGCGCCCACCGTCGACTGGCCCGAGCGCCCCTGCGGGTCCGCGCCCGCGACGTTGAAGTAGCGCAGCGCGCAATAGTTGATCGGATGCGCCGCGGCGACGTCCTTCAGCATGATCTCGGTCATCAGCTTGGACATGCCATAGGGGTTGATCGGCGCCTTGGGATCATTCTCGGCGACCGGGACCTTTTCGGGGGTGCCATAGGTGGCGGCGGTCGACGAGAAGATGAAGTGCGCGACGCCCTCGGCCACGGCGCTTTCGATCAGTGCGCGGCTGGCGGCGGTGTTGTTGCGATAATATTTGAGCGGATCGCTGACCGACTCCGGCACCACGACCGACCCGGCGAAATGCATGATCGCGCGGACGCGGTGTTCGCGGATCGCGGCGCGCACCGCGTCGTCGTCGGCGACGTTGGCGACGACCAGCGCGGCGCGGGGATCGACCGCCCAGTCGAAACCGGTGACCAGATTGTCGAGGACGACGACGTCAAACCCTGAGTCCAGCAACGCCAGCACGGCATGGCTGCCGATATAGCCCGCCCCGCCGGTCACCATCACCTTGCCGTCGATCGTCGCCATCGTCTTTTGCCCCCAGTCTCCGGATTGCCGTCGCCTAGCCGCTTCCTATCTAGGTGTACAAGACGACAAGGAGATTCCGAGTGACCGAATATGTAACGCTGGCAGGGGGCTGTTTCTGGTGCACCGAGGCGGTGTTCAAGGACGTGATCGGGGTCGAATCGGTCGAAAGCGGCTATATCGGCGGCACCGTCCCCAACCCGACCTACAAGCAGGTGTGCGGCGGCGACACCGGCCATGCCGAGGCGATTCGCATCGGGTTCGATCCCGAGCAGCTGGCGCTGGACGATCTGCTCGACATCTATTTCGCGACGCATGACCCGACGCAGCTGAACCGTCAGGGCAACGATGTCGGCACCCAGTATCGCTCGGCCATGTTCCCGGCCGACGAGCGCCAGAACACCGCGATGAAGGCCGCCGTCGAACGCGCCCAGGCGGGCAGCGACAAGCCGATCGTCACGACGATCGAACCGATGGCGGAGTGGTATCCGGCCGAGGATTATCACCAGGATTATTGGGAAACCTCGGGCCGGTCGAACCCCTATTGCATGGCCGTGATCCCGCCCAAGCTCCAGAAGCTGCGCAAGAGCTTTGCCGCGCGGTCGAAAGCGGTGACGGCGTAAGGGTGATTGGGGGTGGGGCGTAAGCCCGGCCCCCTTTTGTTTGCGGGCGTGAGGCCGTTGGCCTTCGACCTTCCCCGAAGAATACCGGCCACACGCCCGGCCGTGATCAGCGCGTCGCCGCGCGGCGTAGCCGGTCGTTGATCGCCTCGCCGATGCCGTCCGTCGGGATCGGCGCTACGGCCAATCCTGGGCGGTCACTCGCATCGGCGCGGTGGAGCGCGTCGAACAGGCGCGCCGCCGCCTCGATCGGGTCGCCCGTCTCGGACAGGCTGTCCTGCCCGCGCACTGCGCCGAAACCGATCAGCCATTCGTCGGCACCTGTGTCGGTGACGTTCAGGCGCAGGGGCTTGCGCGGGGCGTAGTGGCTGGCAAGCTGTCCGGGGGCGGTGACGATCGCGGGAGCCTCGGGCCCCTGCCGCACATCGCCCAGCACCCGCGCCAGCATCCCCGCCGTTATCGGACCTGGACGCAGGATGGTGCGACCCGCGACGATGGTCGACTCCAGCCCCGCCTCGGTCGCACCATCGTCGAGGATCGGCACCTGCGGCCCCAGGCTGGCACGGACATGGCGGCTGCGCGTCGGGCTGATCCCGCCGCTGGCATTGGCGGACGGCGCGGCGAGGGGGCGGCCGGTTTCGGCGAGCAGCGCCTGCATCGCGCGGTGGCGCGGCACGCGGATGGCGACCGTGTCCAGTCCTGCGGTGACCAGCGAGGCGATACCCGCCCCGGCTTTCAGCGGCCGGACCAGGGTCAGCGGACCCGGCCAGAAGGCATCGGCCAGCGCCAGCGCGTCCGCGTCGAATTCCGCCAGCGCCCGTGCCGCCGCCAGATCGGGAACATGGACGATCAGCGGATTGAAGGACGGCCGCCCCTTGGCCGCATAGATGCGCGCCACGGCCGACGCATCGCTGGCGTCGGCGGCCAGGCCGTACACCGTTTCGGTCGGCACCGCGACGATCCCGCCCGCCCGCAGGACATCGGCCGCGGCACGAATCGCGGACGTCGAATAGGGCAGGGTGGGATCGGTATCGGGAAAGGCCATCGCGCCAGCCTATACGCGTGAGGGGGCCGCCCGTTAAGGAGGGGCATGAAGGGGGCGGGGTGCCCCCCTTCGACAATCGCGGTTCGGCACCTTATCTGGCGGGGCATGTTCGACCTCGATTCCTATCTCGCCCGTATCGCCCTGCCCTCGCGGGTCACTGTCGATGCCGAAGGGCTGGCCCGGCTGCAACGGGCGCACCGCCTGGCCATTCCGTTCGAGAATCTCGACGTCCGGCTGGGCCGCCGCATTGCGATCGACAGCGCCGGCGTCTTTGCCAAGCTGGTGACCGCCAAGCGTGGCGGCTATTGTTTCGAGCATAACCGCCTGCTCCTCGACGCGCTGGCCGCGCACGGCTTTGCCGCCCGGCCGCTGCTGGGGCGTGTGTGGCTGCGCGCGACCGACGTGCCGCCGACCACGCATACGTTCAGCCTGGTCGAGATCGACGGACAGGCGTGGATCGCCGATGCCGGGTTCGGGGGCAGCTATTCCCCGCCGATGCCGCTGGTCGACGGTGCCGAGGCGACCGCGCCCGATGGTGCGCGCTTCCGCCTGATGCGCGACGCCCAGCATGGCTGGATGCTGCTGCGCGACGGGCATCCCGGCCATACCGACGGCCGCTCGGCGGGCGAGGGGTGGGAGCCGCAGTACAGCTTCACCACGGACCAGGTCTGGGATGCCGATCTGGCGATGGCCAATCACTGGACGTCGACTTTCCCCGAAAGCCGGTTCGTCCAGGCCGCGATCGTCAGCATCATCCTGCCGCACGGTTTCGCCTCGCTGACCGATCGCCATTATCGCCGTCGCGTCGGTCAGGACGAAACCGCCGCGACGATCGCCGACCCGCGCGTCTATCGGATGCGCATGAGCCTGATGTTCGGAATCGACCTGACCGCCGACGACGTCGCGACCCTGTTCGGTGACTGACCATTTTGGTGGGTGTGCGGTGCCGTTAGCGGTCCGCCGCCCACTACCCACCGGCGGCAGCGTCCGATTCGTTGTCTAAAAATTCTGGCGAATCATCGGCCGGTTTCCCGAGTCGCCCGCGCCTGATCGAACACGGTCAGAGCCCATATCCTGCAGGTTTGAGCCTAGTTTCTGGCTGAAAACCCCGATTCCCCCATAGGTCAGGCGGCGGCACTCAACGCTCGAACGACTGGGTCGTTCAGACAAATCGCCATTTTCGTCATGAACGCGTTTTCATTTAAGAGCGATTTTACCATTGGCGCGTAGACGTACCCATGAACGGGGGGAATTGGATATGCCATTGGATCGCCGACCGGGGCGTTGTCACCTGCGCCTTGCATAGGCCGTAATTTCGACGCGGGCGTGGCCCGCGCCGCCAGAATTTTTACGACGAAGGATACAACCATGTCGATCACCACGGTGATGGCAAACGAGAATTCGTGTCTCCCGAACATCGGCATCCTGGCCGAGCAACTGTCCACCGCGATCATGCCGGGCGCGACCGTCCGGCTGGACTTGTCCCAGGTCGCCGCGCCCGACCTGAGTGTCATCCAGCTCGTCCAGGCCGCGCGGGTCAGCGCGGCGAAGGCGGCGTGTGATTTCGCCCTGACGGCCCCTGCGAACCCGCCGTTGCGCGCGCTGCTCGATCGCGCGGCCTTCACCCCCACCACCAACCCCGAACACACCCAATTCTGGTTCCACGGAGACTCCCCGCAATGAGCGCTTCCATCCTTACCGTCGACGACAGTGCCAGCCTGCGCATGGCGATCCGCATCGCGCTCACTGGCGCGGGCTATACGGTAACCGAGGCCGCTGACGGCGTCGAAGGATTGGCGAAGGCGACCGCGACGCGGTTCGACCTGATCGTCACCGACCTGAACATGCCCAACATGGACGGCCTGCAGATGATCCGCGCGCTGCGCGAGCAGCCGGCGCAGGCAGGCGTGCCGATCATCTTCCTGACCACCGAGTCGGACGATGCGATGAAGGCGCAGGCCAAGGCGGCGGGCGCGACCGGCTGGCTGGTGAAGCCGTTCCAGCCCGAGCAGCTGATCCGCGTGGCGCAGAAGGTTCTCGCCCGGTGAGCGGCGAGGATCCGACAGCCGCCTTTCGGATCGAGGCGGGCGAGCTTCTGGAGCAGGTGGAACAGGGTCTGCTGGACCTGGGGCACCGCCTGGATGACATGAACCTGGTCAATGCGGTGTTCCGGGGGCTCCATACGCTCAAGGGTTCGGGCGCGATGTTCGGCTTCGACAAGCTGGCCGCCTTCACCCATCACTGCGAAACCGCGTTCGACCGGGTCCGCAAGGGCGATGTCCGTGCGACGCCCGAGCTGGTGTCGGTGATCCTGTCGGCGGGCGACCATATGCGCGCGCTGGTCGAGGGCGATGCGCCCGAGGCCGAGGGGCAGGCGATCCTGGCCCGGCTGGCGGCGGCGGTGGATGCGGCGGCGGGCGGCGGCGTCGCTGCCCCGGTCGCGGCTCCGGCCCGGCAGGGATGGAACCTGTCGTTCCGCCTGCCACCCGACGCGATGGCCAACGGCACCAACCCGCTGGCGTTGCTCGACGAGCTGCGCGATTTGGGCGAGGCGACCATTGTCGCCCGTGTCGACGAGATCCCGGCGCTCGCGGACCTGAACCCGGCGGACTGCGTCGTCGGCTGGGACTGCACGCTGATCGGCGACATCTCGCGAGAGGCGATCGAGGACGTGTTCCTGTTCGTCATGGACGATATGGAGATCACGATCACCCCGCTGGCGGTCGAGGAAGCCGTCGCGGTGGCCGTCGATGACGGTGCGGCACCGGTGGTTTCCGCAGGCGCGACCGCCGATATTCCGGTGACCGATGCACCGGTCGTGGCGAACGATGCCGGGCCACGGACGACGGCAGCGGCCCGGTCGCAGGGCGAGCATGTCCGCGTACCCGCCGAACGGCTCGACGAACTGATGGACCGCGTCGGCGAACTCGTCATCGCGCAGAGCCGGTTGTCGCAGCTGGCGGGCCATGGCCATGACCTGAGCCTGCGTTCGGTCTCCGAAGAGATCGAACGCCTGGCGGGCGAGATGCGCGACACGATGATGATCCTGCGCATGGTGCCGGTCTCGACGCTGTTCGGTCGCTTCCGCCGCCTGATCCACGACCTTGCCATCGAAACCGGCAAGACGATCGAACTGGTCACCGAGGGCGAGAGCACCGAAGTCGACAAGACGGTCATCGAGCGGCTGTTCGACCCGCTGGTCCACATCATCCGCAACTCCTGCGACCATGGCCTGGAACGGCCCGAGGATCGTCTGGCGGCGGGCAAGTCGACCAGCGGCCTCATCCGCCTGAGCGCGCATCAGGCGGGGGGCGAGGTCCTGATCACGATCACCGACGACGGGCGCGGCATCGATGTCGAGCGGGTCCGTGCCAAGGCGGAGGCCAATGGCCTGATCCAGCCGGGCCAGGTGGTGAGCGAGGACGAGCTGCTGGGCCTGATCTTCCATCCCGGTTTCTCGACGGCGGCGCAGGTCACGAACCTGTCGGGTCGTGGCGTGGGCATGGACGTGGTCAAGCGCACGATCGAAAGCCTGCGCGGCACGATCGACGTGAAGAGCGTGTCCGGCCAGGGATCGACCATCACGCTGCGCATTCCGCTGACGCTGGCGATCATCGACGGGCTGCTCGTCCGGGTGGGCGAGGGGCGTTACGTCATTCCGCTGGCAGCGGTCGAGGAATGCCTGGAGCTGTCGCTGGAGGAGGATCTGCGCTCGCGCGGGCGCAGCATCATCACGCTGCGCGAAAGGCTGGTGCCGTTCCTCCGCCTGCGCGACCTGTTCGACACCGGCACCCGGCCCGACACCTATCAGAAGATCGTGGTCGTCGGCACCGGCACCGAGCGGGTGGGCCTGGTCGTCGACCAGATCATCGGCAACCACCAGACGGTCATCAAGGCCATGTCGCCGCTCCACCGCAACGTCGCGGCCTTTGCGGGCGCGACCATCCTGGGCGACGGTTCGGTCGCCCTGATCCTCGACATCGCCCAGCTGATCGCGCTGAGCCAGCCCAGGGAGGAGCGGCGCCTCGCCGCTGGATAACGCCATGCCGTATCATAAAATTCCCAACTGGACGCCCGGGCAGGGGCTCGAAGTCCTGACCTTCGGGCTGGGCCACGAGACGTTCGCGCTGGAGGCGGGCATCGTCCGCGAAATCCTGGACATGATGCCGATCACCACCGTGCCCGGCGCCGATCCGATGGCCGGGGCCGTCATCAACTTTCGCGGTCGCATCGTGCCGCTGGCCGATCTGCGGGGGGCGTTCGGCATGGAGGCGCAGGGGCTGACCGCCGAAAGCCGGATCATCGTCATCGAACTGCCCGTGGACGGCAATCCGGTCCTGATCGGGCTGACCGCCGACCGCGTCAACGAGGTGGCGGTGCTGCAGGCGGACGATGCCGAGGAGGCGCCGGTCATCGGCATACGCTGGCCACGCGAGCATGTCCGCTGCCTGGTGCGGCGCGGGGGCGACGTGGTCGTCCTGCCCGACCTGCCCGCACTGTTCGGCCGACTGACCGCATCTGCGGGCGAGCCCGTCGTCCTGCACTGATCCATCACACCCAAATCCACACCAATCCAGCCCAGGGGGGCCTGAAACATGCGTGCTACGATCAAGATGAAGCTGGGCGCGACGTTCGCGCTCATCATTACACTTCTCCTCGTCATCGTCGGAGTCAGCGTCGCCCGCATGGGTTCGCTGAACGAGACGACCGACGCCATGATTTCGGGCCCGGTCACCCGGCTCGACCGCTCGGAGCGGTTGAACGAGCGGATCAGCTATGCGCTGCGCATGGAAAAGAACATGGCGCTGACCAGCGACGCGGACCTGACCGAGAAGTTCGACGTCGAACTGATGAAGGCGCGCGGTGAGATCGATACGCTGATCACGCAGGGGCTGGCGGGCTCGACCGAGGTGTCGCGGCCGGTCTGGCACGACATCCAGCGCAGTTATCAGGCCTATGTCCCGGTAAACGAATCGATCCGTTCGCTCACCAAGACCAACAGGAGAGCCGAGGCGGGCGCGCTGTCGATGGAGAAGTCGCGCGAAATCGCCGGCAAGATGTCGGCGGCGATCGGCCAGCTGATCGAGATGAATCAGGCCAGCATGAAGACCGCCAGCGACGAAGCTCAGACCAATTACGAGAATGCGCGCAACCTGCTGATCGTGGTGGCGGTGATCGCCGTCCTGATCGCGGCGGCGGGCGCTTTCTGGATCTCGCGCCTGGTGGCCGGGGGCCTGAACAAGGTGTCGCAGGCACTCGACGCGGTGGCGGTCGGTGACCTGAACCACGAGATCTCCGTCACGTCGAACGACGAGATCAAGGATCTGGTCGGGACGGTCAACCGCATGACCGTCAGCCTGCGCGAAAGCGCCCAGCTGGCCGATACGATCGCGGCGGGCGACCTGACCGTCGATCACCAGCCGCTGTCCGACAAGGACATGCTGGGCCATGCGCTGGTCGCGATGGTCGAGCGTCTTCGCGGCGTCGTCGGTGACGCGACCCAGGCGGCGCAGAATGTCGCGGCGGGCAGCCAGCAGCTGTCGTCTTCGTCCGAGCAGGTAAGCCAGGGCGCTACCGAACAGGCCGCCGCCGCCGAAGAGGCCTCGGCCTCGATGGAGCAGATGGCCGCCAACATCAAACAGAATGCCGACAACGCGACCCAGACCGAAAAGATCGCGCGCCAGTCGTCGCAGGACGCCGAGATCAGCGGCCAGGCCGTTACCAAGGCGGTCGTCGCGATGCGCACCATCGCCGACAAGATCGGCATCGTGCAGGAAATCGCCCGCCAGACCGACCTGCTGGCGCTGAACGCGGCGGTCGAGGCGGCCCGTGCGGGTGAGCATGGTCGCGGCTTTGCGGTCGTGGCGGCCGAGGTGCGCAAGCTGGCCGAGCGCAGCCAGTCGGCGGCGGCGGAGATCAGCGGCATGTCGTCGGATACCGTGTCCGCCGCGACCCAGGCGGGCGAGATGCTGACCAAGCTGGTCCCCGACATCCGCCGCACCGCCGAGCTGGTCGCCGAGATCAGCGCCGCGTGCCGCGAGCAGGATATCGGCGCGGTGCAGATCAACGAGGCGATCCAGCAGCTCGACAAGGTCACGCAGCAGAATGCCAGCGCGTCCGAGCAGATCTCGTCCACCTCGGAGGAACTGGCCAGCCAGGCCGAGGAGCTTCAGGAGAGCATCGCCTATTTCCGTGTCGACAAGGGCGGTCAGGGCGGCGCCGGCAAGACGGCGGTCCGCAAGCCTGCCCCGGCGCGTGCGACGGCATCGCGCCCGGGCAAGCCGGCCCCGCGCGCAGGCTCGGTCGCCGATCAGCAGGCACGGGTGCGCGGCTTCGCTCTCGACCTGACGAACGGTGGCGCCGATGACGAAGACGCCGCTTTCGGACGTGCCGCATGACCCAGGGCGCGAGCCTGGCGGGCGGCGACGTCCAGGTCGTGGTGTTCGGGTTGGGCGACGAGGAATTCGCCCTTCCCGTGACCGCGGTCCGCGAAATCCTGGATCATCGCCAGGCCTATCGGGTGCCCCACGCACCCGACTGGTTCCTGGGCCTGACCGACGTACGCGGCGCGTCGGTGCCCATGGTCGACCTGCGCGTCCGGCTGGGCATGACGCCGGTCGCGGTGACGCTCAAGACGCGGATCCTGGTCGTCGATATCGCCGGGGCGGACGGTGCGCCGTTCGCACTCGGGCTGGTGGTCGACCGGGTGCTCGACGTCGCCACCTTCGGCGCGGATGCGGTGGAGGGCTCGCCCGAACTCGGCGGGCGCTGGCGGTCGCAGCAGATCGAGGCGATCCTGCGGCGCGGGGCCGGTTTCGTCGCGCTGCTCGACCCGGTGCGCCTGTTCGGTGCCGAGGACGTCGACGCCGCGCTCGGCGATCTCGGCCTCGCGGCCTGATCGTCCTATTTCGGGGTCGGCGGCGCGAATGCCGCCGACCGCTCCTTCCCTCGTTATTACCGGAGCCGTCCCTTTGAGCAGCCAGGCCCGCGTGGCGGTATCCGCCGATGCGCTTCAACCCCGCGATTTCGACCGAATTTCGGCCTATGTCTATCAGGAGTGCGGCATCCGCCTGCCCCCGGCCAAGATCACCATGATCGAGGGGCGCCTGCGCCGCCGGGTGCGCGCGACCGGCCTGTCCACCCTCAGCGCCTATTGCAGCTGGCTGTTCGAGGGCAGCCATCTGGACGAAGAGCGCGAGCATCTGTTGAACGCGGTCACGACGAACAAGACCGACTTCTTCCGCGAGCCCAAGCATTTCGAATATCTGATGGGCACCGTGATGCCGCGCCTGCGCGACGAGGGGATGCGTCGTCTGCGGGTGTGGAGCGCCGCGTGCTCGACGGGGGCGGAGCCCTATACGCTGGCCATGCTGCTCGACTCGTTCGCCCAGGATCATGGCGGGCCCGATTTCGGCATCCTGGCGACGGACCTGGACAGCGAGGTGCTGTATACCGCCAGGCGCGGCATCTATCCTTCGTCGATGCTGGATCCGGTGCCGGTCGCCTTGCGCAACCGCTATGCGATGAAGGCCAGCGATCCGAAACGCGGCGAGATGCGCATCGTGCCCAAGCTGCGCTCTGCCATCGGCTTTGCGCAGATGAACCTGATGGATGCGCGCTATCCGGTCGGCGATCCGATGGACATCATCTTCTGTCGCAACGTCCTGATCTATTTCGACAAGCCGACCCAGGAAAAGGTGGTTCGCCGTTTGGCCGAATGTCTGCGCCCCGGCGGCCTGATATTCCTGGGCCATTCGGAATCGATCACCGGCTTCGACCTTCCCCTAAAGGCGGTGGCCAACACCGTCTTCCAGCGGATCTGAGCGTCATGCCGAAAATCCGAGTCCTCGTGATCGACGACAGCGCCAGCGTCCGCCAGGCGATGACCGCGATCCTGTCCGCCGATCCGCAGATCGAGGTGATGGCCGCGGCCGCCGATCCCTTCGCCGCGGCGCGTTACATCCAGGAGCAGGTGCCCGACGTCATCACGCTCGACGTCGAGATGCCGCGCATGGACGGCATCACCTTCCTGCGCAAATTGATGTCGCAGCATCCGATCCCCGTCGTCATGTGCTCCTCGCTGGTCGAGGAAGGGTCCGAGACGCTGCTCCAGGCGCTGGAGGCGGGGGCGGTCGACGTCATCCTGAAGCCGCGGGTCGGCGTCGCCGACCATCTGGTCGAGGCGCATGCGATGATCCGCGAGACGGTGAAGGGCGCGGCAAAGGCGCGGATCGGCGCGCGCCGTCCCGCAGGTCTAACCACCGAGCCGGCCAAGAAGCTGACCGCCGACGCCGTCCTGCCGCCGCCGACCGGCCGCGCGATGAGCCGCACGACCGAGATGGTGGTGTGCATCGGCGCGTCGACCGGCGGGACCGAGGCGCTGCGCGAGGTGCTGGAGGCGCTGCCCGCCAATTCGCCGGGTATCGTCATCGTCCAGCACATGCCCGAAAGCTTCACCCGCGCCTTTGCCAAGCGGCTCGACGGGCTGTGCCAGGTCGACGTCAAGGAGGCCGAGGACGGCGACACCGTGATGCGCGGCCGGGTGCTGATCGCGCCGGGCGGCCTGCGCCACACCATGCTGGAGCGACAGGGCGCGCGCTATGTCGTGTCGGTGCGCGAGGGGCCGCTGGTGTCGCGACATCGCCCGTCGGTCGACGTGCTGTTCCGTTCGGCGGCGCGCAACGCCGGGTCCAACGCGGTCGGCATCATCCTGACCGGCATGGGCGACGACGGCGCGCGCGGCCTGCTCGAGATGAAGCAGGCGGGTGCACGCACCTTTGCGCAGGACGAGGCGACCTCGGTCGTGTTCGGCATGCCCAAGGAAGCGATCGCGCGCGGCGCACACGACAAGATCATTCCGCTGGGCAGCGTCGCGCGCGAACTGCTCCACGCCACGGCCCGCTAAGGAAAGACGACATCATGTACATGGCCCGGATCGACACCGATACCGCCATCGCCGAAGACGGCGGCGCCACCACATTCGCGATGCTGGCCGAGCGGCTGGACAGCCGGATGGGAGGGCTGGAGGACGCCTTTCGCGACACCGGCGAAACGCTGGCCACCGCGATCGGCACGATCGACGGCATGGCCGAGGGGCTGACCGCGATCCGCGAGGCGCTGTCGCCCGACACCGCAGGCGTCGCCGTCGGCAAGTTGCGTGATGTCGCCTATCGCCTCATCAGCCTGCCCATGATCCAGCGCCGCCGCGCGATCGAGGTCGAGACGCTGACCGGACGTACCCGCGAGTTGCGCGGCCTGCTGAACGAGGTCAGCACGATCCTGAAGCTGCTCGGCATCTATGGCATGAACATCAAGATCGCCTCGTCGGGCGAGGCGGCGTTCTTCAACTTCGTCGTCGGCATGGACGAAAAACTGTCCAGCGGACGCCAGGAACTGCGCCAGATCGAACGCCAGCTCGACCAGTTCGGGCGGGTGGTCGGTGACGTGCAGCAGGCCGACCGCCTGCTCGCCGCCGAATGCGCGCGCACCGGCACGACGATCCCGACCGAGCTGACCGCCAACGCCAACGCGTTGCAGGACCATGTCCAGTCGGTGATGCGCATGACCGACGAGGTCGGCGGCATCGTGCGTACCGTGCAGGGTGAGGTCGCCCGCATCCTGGGCGCGATCCAGATCGGCGACAGCGTGCGCCAGCGCGCCGAACATGCGATCGCGATGCTGGCCCGTATCGTCGCCGACGAGGGCGGGGGCGCGGCCCTGCCGCCGGGTGCGCGGGCCCATATGGCACGGCTGATCGCGGCGCAGCTGAACGCGATGGCCGACGAGTTCGGCCGCGAACTGACGGCGATCGTCGCGGCGATCGACCGGCTGGGGCCGCTGGCGGACCATCTGCGCGAGTTGCTGGGCTCGCAGGGCGGCGACGACGGCCAGCTGCTGTTCAAGCTGGAGCACGGCATCGCGACGCTGGGCAACGTCACCGACCAGCTTTGCGATGCGGACGGGCATCTGGCGCAGCTGACCGGCTTTGTCGGGCGTACGCTGGCCGACCTGACCGAGGGGCTGGGGCGCATCCGCAACATCGCGGTCAACGTCCAAGACATCTCGACCAACACCCAGTTGCTGTGCCGTCGTCACGGGACGCTGGGGCGCGCGGTGGCGGTGATCGCCAAGGAGGTCGCCCCCTGCGCCAGCCGCCTAGACCAGTTGAGCCTGGCGGTCGGACGGCTGATCACCGTGCTGAGCGCGATCGACCTGGTCCAGGACGGCCATGACGGCGAGTCGGACACAGGCGGTGCCCTGGCCGAGGCGCTGTCGGTGGTGCGGCGCGCCTGCGAAAGCTCGTCACTGGCGATGACGCGGGGCGGCGGCGATGCCCGGCGCGTCCTGTCCTCGCTGGAGGCCAGCGCGATGGAACTGGGCGGCCAGCGCGCCTTTGCCGATACCCTGAGCGAGGTGGCCGAGACGCTGTTGAACTATGCCGACCGGGTCGCGCCCGAATGCACCAGTGAGACGGAGCTCAGCGCGGCAGACATCCGGGTGCTGCACGAACTGCTGCCTTGGGCGGCAAGCCTCTACACCATGGCGGCAGAGCGCCACATCCACGCCGCCTTCCTGCTGCCCGACATGATCGCCGCCGCCCCCGCGCCGATCGCGGTGTCGTTCGACGATGACGACGATGACGGATTGTTCTGATCCGGGGTGAAGTGATGTCGGACAGGTGTGATTTTCCTGTCTGACAAATAGAGGTCTCCGCGGAATCGCTCGGGAAGGGCGACGGGACTCCGGTCGTTGCGTTTCCGCGTTTATCGGCCGGAATGACAAAGATATTGCGTCGCCCGCCCGATCCTGTCACCCAAAAGGAAAATATGAATAGTCGGAGAAGATCGGTGTCCTCATGCTGTTCCGCCCCGTCGCGTCGCGACGTCCTGACCCAGGCCGCTTTGGGGGCCAGCATCGGTGCGCTGGCGACGGGATGGGGGGCGGTCATGCCCGCATCCGCCTGGGCGCAGGGCGCGGCCAGGCCGGTCGCGACGGCACCCGCCACGGCGGTCCAGCCCTTCGACATGGCCGATGTCGCGCTGGCGGACAGCCCCTTCCTCCATGCGCAGAAGATGACCGAGGCGTATCTGATGCGCCTCCAGCCCGACCGGATGCTCGCCAATTTCCGCACCAATGCCGGGCTGAAACCCAAGGCACCGGTCTATGGCGGCTGGGAATCGGAGCAGCAATGGGCCGAGATCAACTGCCATGGCCATACGCTGGGCCATTATCTCTCGGCCTGTGCGCTCGCCTATCGTGCGACCAAGGATAAGCGGTATCGCCAGCGCATCGACTATATTGCCGGGGAACTGGCCGCGTGCCAGCAGGCGGCGGGCAGCGGGCTGGTCTGCGCTTTCCCCAAGGGGGCCGCGGTGGTCGCGGCGCACCTGCGGGGCGAGCCGATCACCGGCGTGCCCTGGTACACGCTGCACAAGGTCTATGCGGGCCTGCGCGACGCGACGCTGCTGACCGGCAGCGAGGCTGCGCGTGCGGTGCTGATCCGGCTGGCCGACTGGGGCGTCGTCGCGACGAAGCCGCTGTCGGACGCGCAGTTCGAGACGATGCTGCAGACCGAATATGGCGGCATGAACGAGGTCTATGCGGACCTGTATTTCATGACCGGCAACCGCGATTATGCCCGCCTGGCCGAGCGTTTCTCGCAAAAGGCGATTCTGAACCCGCTCGCCAAGGGGCAGGATCACCTCGACGGGCTGCACGCCAATACGCAGGTGCCCAAGATCATCGGGTTCCAGCGGGTGTTCGAGGCGACGGGCCATGACCAGTATCGCAACGCCGCCGCCTTTTTCTGGCGGACGGTCGCCGATACCCGCTCGTACGCGACCGGCGGGCACGGCGATGGCGAATATTTCTTCGCCATGGCGGATTTCGACAAGCACGTCTTCTCGGCCAAGGGGTCGGAAACCTGCGGCCAGCATAACATGCTGAAGCTGACCCGCGCGCTGTTCCTGCATGATCCGCAGGCCGAATATGCCGATTATTACGAGCGCACGCTCTACAACGGCATCCTCGCCTCGCAGGACCCGGACTCAGGCATGGCGACCTATTTCCAGGGCGCGCGGCCGGGCTACATGAAGCTCTATCACACGCCGGAGGACAGCTTCTGGTGCTGCACCGGCACGGGGATGGAAAATCATGTGAAGTATCGCGACTCGATCTACTTCCATGACGACCGCACGCTTTATGTGAACCTGTTCATCCCCTCGACCCTGACCTGGGCGGATCAGGGGGCGGAACTGACCCAGATGACGAATTTCCCGGAGGCGGCGAACACGCAATTCCGCTGGAAACTCCGCCAGCCGACCGAACTCACCCTGAAGCTGCGCCACCCGAAATGGAGCCGCACCGCAACCCTGCTGGTCAACGGCGCGGAGGTGCCGCGCTCGGACAAGCCCGGCAGCTATGCCGAACTGACCCGGACGTGGAAGACCGGCGACACGGTCGAATGGCGCCTGGTCATGGAATCCGGATTCGAGAGCACGCCCGCCGCACCGGACATCGTCGCCTTCACCTATGGTCCGCTCGTTCTGGCAGGCGCGCTCGGGCGGCAGGATCTGGCCCCGGGGGCGGACATCATCGTCAGCGAGCGCAAATATGGCGAGTATAACGACACGCCCTTCCAGGCACCGGTCCTGTCGGGCGAACCGGAGGAACTGACGAAGAAGATCGCCGCGACGGGCAAGCCGCTGGAATTCACCGTCCCGGCCGCAGATGGCCGACCGGTACGGCTGGTCCCGTACCACCGCATCGCGCATGAGCGGTACGCGACCTACTGGAAGCTGGCCTGAGCGTCATTCCTCCCCGGCAAGGAGGTGGCAGGCCCAAGGCCTGACGGAGGGGTGTCACGGTCGGAGAGGTTGGACCATCCTCGCAGGTGGGACGTCCCTCCACCATGCCGCGCATGGTCCCCCCTCCTCCGCAGGGGAGGAATATGAGGGCGTTGCTGCCGAAGCGATAAATCGGGAAAATGGTGGGCGATGACGGGCTCGAACCGCCGACATTCTCGGTGTAAACGAGACGCTCTACCAACTGAGCTAATCGCCCCCTTTCGGGAAGACCGCCTAATGCCGATGCGCCTTGCATCTGGCAAGCCGCTTTTGCGCGACCAACCAGGCTGGTTCGTTTGTTGGATACAAATCCGGCGGCCTTCGGTACATAAAGGGAACATCGGAGGCGGGCGGGGTCGGGGGAGTGGCCCGGTCGGCCTCCGGTGCTTCGGGGGGAGCGGGAATGGCCGGAATGGGGGAGGGCGCGCGGTGGACGCTGGCGCGACGACGGCAATTCCTGGCGGCGCTGGCGATCAGCGCCGATGCGGGGGCAGCGGCACGGGCGGTGGGAGAAACGCTGCGTGGTGCGCAGGCCTTGCGGCGGCGCGACCGGGCTTTTGACGAGGCCTGGGACGCGGCGATCGGCACGGCGCACGCGCTGGTCGAGGAAGGGCTGCTGCGCCGGATGCTCGCCCTGTTGGCGGCCGGGGACGGGGAGGAGGGCGGAGAGGCCGGTGCGGGGACCACCGGCCTCTCCATCACCCCGCCGCTCAGCGCCACCGAGGTGCAATTCTATCTGAAGCTGCTCGCGCGCCGTGATGCGCTGGCCCGTGCGGGTGACGCCGGGAGCGACGCGGTGCGGGCGAGTGCGGCGGAAACCGATGCGGCGCTGGAACGTGCGCTCGACGGGCTGGCGCGGCGGCGGTTGAAGGGGATGGCGTGATGGCGGGGCACGATGCGGCGGCGCGGCTCGCCACGCTGGCGATGCTGGAGCCCCATGCGCGGGAACAGGCGCTGGCGGCCCTGACCCCGGCGCAGAAGCGCGAGCTGGTCGAGCGGTGGGAATTATGGGCGCATGACGGACAGGTGGCGCCGCCGGGCGACTGGCGGGTCTGGCTGATCCGCGCGGGCCGCGGTTTCGGCAAGACGCGCGCGGGGGCCGAGTGGGTGAGTGCGCTCGCCCGCGACAATCCGGGTGCACGGATCGCGCTGATGGGAGCGACGCTGCGCGATGTCGAACGGGTGATGGTGCGCGGCGAAAGCGGGCTGCTGGCGGTGGCGCGCAAGGGCGAGACGCCGAAATGGATCGGCAGCCTGGGGCAGGTGCATTTCGCATCCGGCGCGATCGGCTTCGCCTATTCGGCCGCCGCGCCCGAGGCGTTGCGCGGGCCGCAGCATCACGCGGCGTGGTGTGACGAGCTGGGCAAGTGGAAGGGGGAGGCCGGATGGGACAATCTGATGATGACGCTCCGGCTGGGCGAGCGCCCGCGCGTGCTGGTTACGACCACGCCGCGCGCGACGCCCTTGATGCGCAAGGTCATGGCGCTGCCCGATTGCGTGGAGACGATCGGGCGGACCAGCGACAATGCGCATCTGCCCGACAGTTTCCAGAACGCGATGCTGGCGCAATATGGCGACACGCGGCTGGGGCGGCAGGAACTGGACGGCGAGATGGTCGACGACCGCGAGGGGGCCTTGTGGACCCGCGCGCTGCTCGACCGGCAGCGGGCCAAAACGGTGCCATCGCTCGACCGGGTGGTGGTCGGCGTCGATCCGCCCGCGACGAGCAGCGGCGATGCCTGCGGGATCGTTGCGGTCGGGCTGGGCCGCGACGGGCACGGCTATGTGCTGGAGGATGCCAGCGAAGCGGGGCTGTCGCCCGAGGGCTGGGCGGCGCGGGTCGCAGGGTGCGCCAGGCGGAACCGGGCGGACCGGGTGGTGGCCGAGCGCAACCAGGGCGGCGACATGGTGGAAAGCGTACTGCGGCTCGCCGATCCGACCCTGCCGGTGCATCTGGTCTATGCCTCCATCGGAAAGACCGCGCGGGCGGAGCCGGTGTCGTTCCTCTATGCGCAGGGCCGCGTGTGGCATTCGCGAGGCTTCCCGGCGCTGGAGGACGAGCTTTGCGGGCTGGGCGTGGCGGGGGCCTATGACGGGCCCGGCCGCTCGCCGGATCGCGCCGACGCGCTGGTGTGGGCGCTGACCGAGCTGATGCTGTCGGGGCGGGGCGCGCCGGGGATACGGAATTTGTAGCGCGTAATCCTCCCCGGAACGGGGAGGGGGAACGCCGCGAAGCGGTGGTGGAGGGGGCGTGCCGCAAAGGGCGACCTGTGTGGAAGCCCCCCTCCGTCAGCGCTTGGCGCTGCCACCTCCCCGTACCGGGGAGGAGCTAAAGGAGATTCGAGATGAGGATGTTCGGTCGCAAGACCGGGCGGGGGGCCGCGCGTCCGCTGCTCGGGTTGGGTTTGGCCCGGTCGGGGGTGCCGCTGACGGGCTCGGCACCGTCCTATGAAACGCAGGTGCGCGAGGGCTATCTGCGCAATCCGGTGGCGCAGCGCGCGGTACGGATGGTCGCGGGCGGAATGGCCGATGCGCCGCTCACCGCCTCGCATCCCGAACTGGTCGCGCTGGTCGCGGCGCGCAGCGAGGGGCAGGCGCTCCTGGAGACGGTCGCGACGCATATGCTGCTGCACGGCAATGCCTATGTGCAGATCCTGCGTGATGCCGAGGGCGAGGTGGCCGAGCTGTTCGCGCTGCGCCCCGAGCGGGTGACGATGGCGCTGGACGCCAGCGGCTGGCCCGCCGCGTTCCTCTATCGCGCCGGTGGGCGGGTGACGACGTTGCCGGTCGATCCGGTGCGCGGCCATGTCGTGCATCTGAAAAGCTGCCACCCGCTCGACGATCATTACGGGCTGGGCTGCCTGGGCGCGGCGGCGGGGGCGATCGCGATCCATAATGCGGCTGCCACCTGGAACCGGGCGCTGCTCGACAATGCGGCGCGGCCATCGGGCGCGCTGGTCTATGATCCGGGTGACGGCTCGACCCTGACCCCGGACCAGTTCGAGCGGTTGCGCGCCGAGATGGAGGGGTTTGCGGGAAGCGGCAATGCCGGGCGTCCGCTGCTGCTGGAAGGTGGCCTCAAATGGCAGGCGATGAGCCTGACGCCGGCGGAACTCGACTTCAACGCCACCAAATCCTCGGCAGCGCGTGAGATCGCACTCGCCTTCGGGGTGCCGCCGATGCTGCTCGGCCTGCCCGGCGACAATACTTATGCCAATTACCGCGAGGCCAATCGCGCGCTGTGGCGGCAGGCGATCCTGCCGTTGGCGGGCGGTATACTGGGCGGCCTGGCGCAAGGGCTGGCGGGCTGGTTCGAGGGCGCGAGCCTGTCGGTCGACGTCAACCGCGTCACCGCGCTGGCCGAGGAACGCCAGATGCTTTGGGCCATGGCGGCATCGGCCGACTTTCTCGATTCGGCGGAAAAGCGCCAGATGGTCGGCCTGTCATGAGCGGTGATGTTCTGGCGCGGCTGTTGGCGCAGGCGGCGGATAGCGGCGCGGACCTCGTCACGTTGCGCGCGGTCGCGGAGGAAGCGGGCGAACTCGGCGCGACGCGGGCTCTCACCCGGCTGGGCCTCGCCGATGCCGACGCCGCGGAGGATGTCGCCGAACTGCGCGAACTGCTGTCGGCGTGGCGCGAGGCCAAGTCGTCGGTGTGGAAAAGCGCGGTCGGCTGGCTGACCCGGTTGCTCGGCGCATTGGTGCTGGCGGGAATCGCGATGCGGTTGGGGATGGAGGACTGGCTGAAATGAGCCTTTCCTTCACCGGCTATGCCGCGGTCTGGGACCGGATGGACCGGGCGGGCGACGTCATGCGGCGCGGCGCATTCGCCGATGCCGGCATGGTGCCGCTGCTCTGGCAGCATCGGGGCAGCGCGATGGGGCGGATCACCGCGCTGGCCGAGGACGATACGGGCCTGTCGGTCGCGGGGACGGTCGACGACCCGGCGCTGGCTGCGCTGGTCCGGGCAGGTGCGGTGGCGGGGCTGTCGGTCGGATACCGGCCGCGCGTCGTCCATCAGGGCGGTGCCCGCGCGATCCTGTCGGCCGAACTCATCGAGATCAGCCTGGTGACGGTGCCGATGCAACCGCTCGCCCGCGTGATTCACATTTTGACCAAGGGGGACTGATATGGACGTGATCGAACGGCCCGTGCTGGACGGCGCGCGCAAGGGCGGCGGCGCTTTCGACGGCTATGTGCGCAGCGGCACCACCGTCGAGCTGAAGGCCTTTACCGGCACCACCGGCGACAGCGGCGGGTTCGCCGTGCCGCGTGAGATCGACGCGGCGATCGCCTCGGTCCTGCGCAACGTCTCGCCGATTCGCGGTATCGCGAACGTCGTGACCGTCGGCTCGGCGGGCTATCGCAAGCTGGTGACGACCGGCGGCACGCCGTCCGGCTGGGCAAGCGAGACGGCGGCGCGGCCCGAGACGGCGACGCCCAGCTTCATCGAACTCGCCCCGCCGATGGGCGAGCTGTACGCCAACCCGTCGGCCAGCCAGGCGATGCTGGACGATGCGGCCTTCGACGTGGAGGGCTGGCTCGCGGGGGAGATCGCGACCGAATTCGCGCGTGCCGAGGGGCAGGCCTTCGTCAACGGATCGGGCGTCAACCGGCCCAAGGGCTTCCTGACCAATGCCATCTCGGCCGTCAGGGACGGGGTGCGTCCGTACGGCACGCTGCAATATCTGCCCAGCGGCGCGCCGGGTGCGTTCGGGGCCGGGGCGGAAGACCGATTGGTCGATCTGGTCCAGTTGCTGCGCGCGCCGTACCGCCAGGGGGCGTGCTTCGTGATGAATGCCGCCACCTCGGCGCGCATCCGCAAGGCGAAGACGACCGACGGCCAGTTCCTCTGGGCGCCGGGGCTTGCGGCGGGGCAGCCCGCCACGCTGCTCGGCTATCCGGTGATCGAGGCGGAGGACATGCCCGATATCGCGGAGAATGCTTGCGCCATCGCCTTCGGCAATTTCCAGGCGGGGTATCTGATCACCGAGCGTGCCGAGACCGCGATCCTGCGCGATCCGTACAGCAACAAGCCGTTCGTCACCTTCTACGCCACGCGGCGAATCGGCGGCTGCGTCAGCGACTCGGAGGCGATCAAGCTGATGAAGTTCGCGACCACCTGAACCGGTGAAAAATCGGGGCAGCCGCAAGGGGCTGCCCCGTAGTTCAGGGAGGATGCCGAACCGGCCGGGGGGCGCGGGGTCGGCATGGCCGGTGCCCAAGGGGGAGGCGGGCAGCGGCTGAACAACCCTCTGCGCCCCAACTGTGACGCCCGTGTGTCGCGCCTGTCGCAACTTGTATCGGTGAAGGAGAATTCATGATGAGCGGGACGAAGGAGGCCATGCCCCTTGCGACCGTGACGGCGGCGGCGGGCGCAATCCGTGCGCTGCTCCGCCTGGAGGAAGGGAACGAAGCCGCATTGGTCGAGCGGGTCGCGGGTGTCGCGCTGGCGCTCGCCGAATCCTTTTGCGGGCAGATGCTGGTCGAGCGGATGGTTGAGGAGCGCTTGGCGGGCGGGGTGGACTGGCAGGCATTGTCGGCGGTGCCCGTGCGGGCGATCCTGTCGGACGGGTTGGGCGAGATCGACGGTGACGGCCGGGGCTGGGCCCGGCCGAGCGAGGCGGCGCTGGTCCGCTACCGCGCCGGACTTGCCGATGGCTGGGCCGCGCTGCCGCCCGAGATCGCGCATGGCGTGGCGATCATGGGCGCGCATCTGTTCGACAATCGCGATGCCGCCGCCGTCCCGCCCGCCGCCGTCGCCGCGCTGTGGCGGCCCTGGCGGCGGATGCGACTCGACGTGCCGAGGCGGCCATGACCGCGCGCGAGGCGTTGCGCGGCGGCCTGTTGGCCAAGCTGCGGACGGTATTGCAGCCGTTTGCGGTGACGCTGTTCGATGCCGTGCCGGTGCGGGCCAGCGTGCCGCAGGCGGTGCTGGGCGAGCCGAGCGAGAGCGATTGGGGCGCGGCGGGAATCGAGGGGCGTGAACTGCGCGTGACCGTCACGCTGACCGATGAGGGCGAGCGGCCGCTCCGCCTGCGCACCGCGATGCAGGCGGTGGAGGCGATCGCGCTGCCGGACATGCTGGCGGACGGATGGCTGGTCGCGGGGTGGACCGCGATGGCGACCCGCATGGCCAAGACGGGGGCACGCTGGACCGCGAGCGTCGAATGGCGCGCCCGGCTGTGGCGTATGGGACAATAGGGGGGATCATCATGGCAATCGAAAAGGGAAGCGCCTTTCTGCTCAAGATCGGCGACGGGGCCGAGCCGCCCGCCTTCGCGACGATGGCGGGGCTGCGCACCACGCAGCTGTCGATCAATGGCGAGACGGTGGTGGTAACGAACAAGGATTCGGGCGGCTGGCGCGAATTGCTGTCGGGCGCGGGCGTGCGCCATGTCAGCGTGGGCGGCGCGGGCGTCTTCACCGGATCGGCGGCGGAAGCGCGGATGCGCGGCCATGCGCTGGCGGGCACGATCGAAACCTATCGGTTGAGCTTCGAGAGCGGCGGGTCGATGACCGGGCGCTTCCTGGTCACGCGGCTCGACTATAGCGGCGATTTCGGCGGTGAGCGGACCTACACGCTGGCGCTGGAAAGCTCTGGCCCCGTGGTGTCGGCATGAGTGCGAATCCGGTGCGCGGCGAGGCGAGCGTTCGCGTCGGCGGCGCGGAGCTGGTCGTGCGGCCGAGCTTCCAGGCTTTGGTCGCGGCGGAGGGCGAGCTGGGCCCGCTGTTCGAGTTGGTCGAGCGCGCGGGCGGGGGAAAGCTGTCGCTCGGCGAGGCGGCGGCGCTGATCTGGCACTGCCTGCGTGAGGTGCCCGAGGGGCTGAGTCGCGAGCAACTGGGCGAGGCGCTGGTCGATCTTGGGCTGGCGGCACTGGCGCCGGTGCTGCGCCAATTGCTGCGCCAGATATTGGGCGGGCGGTGACGTTCGCGGAGGCGGCGGCGCGGCTGGCGGGAATGGCGGGGGCGGTGCTGGGCTGGTCGCCCGACCGCTTCTGGCGCGTCACCCCCGCCGAGCTTCAGGGGATCGTGACGGCGATGACGGGCGGGGACGGGCGTGAGCCATCCTCGTCCGCCACGCTCGCCCGGTTGCGGGAGATGTATCCGGATGGATGAACAGGATTTTGTACCCCGCATCGACATGCGGGGCTTCGCCGCCGACATGGCGACGATGCGCACCGAGCTGTCGCGCGGGCTGGGCGACGCGGCCGAACTGGGCGCCCGCACGGTGGAGGGGGCGCTGCTGCGCGCCGCCCGGACCGGCAAGTTCGGGTTCGAGGAACTGAAGGCGACCGCGCTGTCGGTGCTCGACCAGATTGCGCGGGCGGCGCTGAAACAGGGGCTGGGCGCGGTCGGCGATGGCGACCTGTTCGGCCTGCTGGGCGGGCTGGTTTCGGGCTTGCCGGGGCGGGCGACCGGCGGACCGGTATCGCCCGACCGTCCCTATCTGGTCGGCGAGCGCGGGCCCGAGGTCTTCGTGCCGACCAGCAGCGGGCGGGTCGAGACGCTGCGCCCCGGCGGGGCCGCGCGTGACGTGCGGGTGGCGATCACGATCAACGCCGGGGCGGGGGAAGCGGGCGGCGTGCTGCAACGCTCCAGCCGCCAAGTGGCGCGTGCGGTGCGCGCGGCGCTGTCCGAGGACTGAGGGGCGGGAGCCTCGCAATCTGGGAGAAGAACCCATGCCATGGTGTCTGCATAGCGAACGCCGCGACCAGCGGAGCGACGTGTTGTCGCGCTTCGACCCGCGATACTGGACGGTGGATTTTCCACGCCCGATGATGGCGGCGGTGGTCGCGACCGCGCCCGATGCCGTGCGTGTCGATACGGTCTTCTACCGCGCCGACGATCTGGCGGGGCTGATCTGGGAATCGGCCGACCGGCACGACCATCCGCTGCTGCGCTACGACACGGTGCGCGACTATCGCGATTGCCGGTTGCGGTTCCGCTGGCGGTCGGGCGGGATCAAGCCGCTCGATGCACGGCACGGGCCGACGCTGACCATCGAGGGTCGCGACGAGAGCGGTCGGCCCCGCGCCTGGTATGTGCGGCTGTGGAATTACGCGACCGGCACGCCCGAGGATGCCGAGGTCGTCATCGACTTCGCCTCGCTGGCAGGCGGGTTCCGGTTTCCCGAGGATCGCGATCCCGTCTGGGCCGGGGATGTCGACCGCATGTTCGTCTCGCTGGTGGCACCCGATTACGACGCGGGCGCACGCTTCCTGGCCCGGCCGCAGGAGGGCTGGGCCGAGCTGACCGGCATCGCCTGTGACGGGCCGGGCGCGGTGATCGGGGTCGGGGCGGCGGTGCTGCCCGAACAGGGTTTCCACATCGCCAGCGGCTATGACGACAGCTATCACCTGACGCCGCAGCGTTTGCTGCGCAACATGCTGCACCTCGGCTATCGCGGCAGCATCGTCCATTATGTTGGCATGAGCCATTATTTCCGGCTCGAACGCAGCGGGGAGGGGCTGTACGCCAGCCTGAGCGGCGGTGCGCTGAATGTGGCGAGTGCGGCATGGCATCGCGGGTTGGCGCATGAGGTGAAGGCGCTGGGTTACGACCTGATCTGGTCGCTGTCCTATGAGCTGTTCGACGCGCATTGCTGGGGTGACTGGAAACAGCGATCCGCCGACGGCGCGCCCGCGCTGACCGGCTGGGAGCCGCCGTCGACGCTGCTCAGCCCGGCGCATTCGGGGGCGATGGCCTATCTTCAAGCTGTCGCGCAGGCGTTCCTGGCGATCGGGCAGGTCGCGGGATTGCGGCCGCAGTTCCAGGTCGGCGAGCCCTGGTGGTGGGTGCGCCCCTCGGACGGCGCACCGTGCCTGTACGATGCCGCGGCGGTGGCGGCCTTCGCGCCGGTGCCGATGGCGAGCATGGCGGGGAGCAAGACCCAGGCGCAGCGCGACACGCTCGACCGGGCGGGGGCGTGCCTGGCCGCCTCGACCGCCGCTTTGTGCGCGGCGGTGAAGGCGGCGGCACCGGGCTGCGTCACGCATCTGCTCACCTATCTGCCGACCGTGCTCGATCCGCTCGCGCCCGAGGCCAAGCGAGCCAACATGCCGGTCGGCTGGGCGAGTCCGGCCTTCGATGTGCTGCAACTTGAGGATTATGACTGGGTGACGGGGGGCGACACCGCCGCGACCCGCAAGGGCGTGGCGCTGGCCGAGGCCCGGCTCGGCTATCCCCCGGAGCGCCAGCATTATCTGTCGGGCTTCGTCCTGCGCGCGGACCAGCGCGGGCAATGGGGCTGGATCGCCGGGGCGGCGGAGGCGGCGCGTGCGCGAGGTGTGGCGGCGACCTTCCTGTGGGCGATGCCGCAGGTGATGCGCGACGGATTCGCATGCTGGGAAGGGGAGGAGGACGAGATGCAGGCTTTCGACGATGTGCTGTTCCCGCTGGCGCTGGGCCGCGAGGCGGAGGTGACGCCGGGCTTCTCGACCGCGATCCTGACCGGGGCGGGCGGGCGAGAGGCGCGCAATGCCGCCTGGGCGGAGGCGCGCACGACCTATGATGTCGGCCCCGGCCTCCGCTCGGCCGAGGATATCGCGGCGCTGCTCGGTTTTTTCCGGGCGCGGATGGGGCCGGCGCGGGGCTTTCGCCTGCGCGATCCGTTCGACAGCATCGGCACCGAGGAGGTGCTGGGCCGGGGCGACGGCAGCACGCGCCGTTTCGCGCTGGTCCGCTATTATGGCGACCAGCCGCGCCGCATCACCCGGCCGGTCGCTGGCAGCATGTCGGTCAAGGTCGCGGGCCGCGGCGTCACCGGCTTCGCCCTGGAGCCGGGCGGGTGGCTTCTGCTCGACACCGCGCCCGCCAGCGGCGCGGCGATCACGGCCAGCTTCACCTTCGACGTGCCCGTTCGCTTTGCAGAGGACCGGCTGAGCGTGACCCTGGTGGGCTTTCGGGCCGGCGCGGCGGCCTCTGTCCCGCTGGTCGAGGTGCGCGAGGCATGAGCGCGGACACGCTGACCACATGGGTGTTGTGCTGGCGGATCGAGCGTCGCGACGGGGTGACGATCGGGTTGACCGGGCATGACCACGACCTGTGGATCGATGGCCTGCGTTACCGCGCCGCACCCGGACTCACGCCCAGTGCGATCCTGCGCGGCGATGCGCTCGATCCCGATCTGATGGAGGCATCGGGCGCGCTGACCAGTGCGGCGATCGGCGAGCGCGATCTGCTCGGCGGGCGCTGGGACGGGGCGAGCGTGGCGGCGATCGCGGTCGACTGGAGCGGCGAGGGCGCGCCCGTGCCGCTGGGCCAGGGGACGATCGGTGCGGTGCAACTGGGCGAGGGTGGTTTCTCGGCCGAACTGCGCGGGGTCGGGGCGTTGCTCGACCGGCCGGTGGCGGAGGAGACCTCGCCCGATTGCCGCGCGATGCTGGGCGACCGGCGGTGTCGCGTCGCGATGGCGGGGCGGCGGCGGTTCGCGCGGGTGACGGCGTGGGACGGCGAGGTCGGCCTGACGCTCGATACCATCGAGCCGGTGGCGAACGCCTATGGCCAGGGGCGGCTGATCTGGTTCGGTGGCGACAATGCCGGGCTGGAGGGCGCGGTGGCGCGATCGGAGGGCACGCAGCTATGGCTGTCCGCCGCGCCTGCCTTCCCCGTTGCGCCGGGTGCGCTGATCGAACTGGTCGAGGGGTGCGACAAGCGCCTCGAAACCTGCCTGTCGCGCTTTGCCAATGTCATGAACTTCCGGGGCGAGCCGTTCCTGCCGGGCATCGACCTGCTGACCCGATACCCCGGCGCATGACCCCCGAGCCTGTCGACGATGTGGAGGAGGCGGCGCGGGCGCTGGTCGGCGTGCGGTTCCGGTTGCACGGTCGCGATGCGGTGCATGGGGTCGATTGCGTCGGGCTGGTCGCGCTGGCGACGGGGCGGTCGGCGCCGACCGGTTACGGCTGGCGCAGCGGGGACGCGGGGCGGGTGGCGGCGTTGCTCGATGCCGCCTTCGCGCGCGGCGGGGACGCGCCCGGTGCGGTCCTGCTGCTGCGTGCCGGGCCGGGGCAACTGCATCTGGCGATCCGGGTAAGCGACGGGATCGTCCATGCCGATGCGGGGCTTCGCCGCGTCGCCTGGCGCCCGGGTGTGCCGCCCTGGCCGGTGCTCGGATATTGGAAGGGAGAGGGGTAATGGCGACCTTGGTCTTGGGCACGGTGGGGCGTGCGCTGTTGGGGCCGGTGGGCGGTGCGATCGGGGCGTTGATCGGCAACCGGGTCGATCATGCGGTGCTGGGATCGCCCCGGCGACAGGGGCCGCGTCTGGCCGAGCTGTCGGTCCAGACCTCGACCTATGGGACGCAGATGCCCGCCATCTTCGGCGCGATGCGTGTCGCCGGGCCGCTGATCTGGGCGACCGACCTGGTCGAGGCGCGCGGGCTGACCGGCGGGGGCAAGGGGCGGGCCGCCACCGAAAGCTATAGCTATTCCGCCAACTTCGCGGTCGCCCTGTCGGGGCGGGGAATACGGCGGGTGGGGCGGATCTGGGCCGATGGCCGGTTGCTGCGCGGGAGCGCGGGCGACTTCAAGGTGGCGACCGGCTTTCGCCTCTATCCCGGCACCGAGGACCAGCCGGTCGACCCGCTGATCGCCTCGATCGAGGGTGCGCGGGCGTCCGCCTTTCGGGGGCTCGCCTATGCGGTGTTCGAGGGGCTGGCGCTGGCCGAGTTCGGCAACCGGATCCCGCAACTGACCTTCGAGGTGGAGGCGGATGCCGGTCCCGTTGCGTGCGGAACGATCGCGCAAACGCTGTCGCCGCTGGTCCATGGCGGTGATCCCGGATTGCCCGTGGCGGGCTTTGCGGCGGGGGGTGGCAGCATCGGTGCCGTGCTGGCGACGCTGGCCGAGATCGGCGGCGGCCAGTGGGTGGCGGACGGCGCAGGTCTGCGACTGGCGATGCCGGGCACGGCGCCGGCGCAAGCGGTCCGGGACGAGGGTATGGGGGCGGAGCGGCCGGGAAAGCGCGGCATGCGGACCATCGCAGCAGAGGCGGTGGTGCCCGCCAGCGTGACCGTGGCCCATTACGACCCGGCGCGAGACTATCAGATCGGCACGCAGCGCGCGCGTCGTCCCGGCGGCGTGCGGGACGAACGACTGGACCTGGCCGCCGCGCTCGACTCGTCGACCGCGCGGACGCTGGCGGAAAGCCGGTTGGCGCGACGCGCGGCCGAGCGGGTCCGGCGCACCCTGACGATCGGGCCAGACGCGCTGGCCATCACGCCGGGCACGACGATCGCCATCATGGGCGAGAATGGGCGCTGGCGGGTGGTGGAGGCGGCGTGGGAGGCGATGGCGGTCCGGCTGACCTGCGTTCCGCTCGGTCAGGCCGCCGCGCGCCTGCCCGCGTCGCCGGGCCGGATCGCACGGCCTGTCGAACGGGTGATTGGCACGACCCGGCTGGTCGCGTTCGAGGTGCCGTCGCTGGCCGACGATCCGTTGTCGAGCCCAAGACTGTCGGTCGTGGCGGCGGGCGGGCCGGGCTGGCGACAGGCGAACCTGGCCTATAGCCTGGACGACGGGGCCAGCTGGATCGCGATCGGGGGCACCGCACTGCCCGGCGTGATGGGCAAGGTGGCGGCGATCGGCCCCGGCGGCACCGCGCGGCTGGTCGATCGGCGCGGCAGCATCGACGTGCGCGTGGAGCAGGACCTTGCCGATGCCGACCCGGCGGCGCTGGCGGCGGGGGCCAATATCGCCTGGATCGGTGGCGAGCTGATCCAGTTCGCCAGCGCCCGGCCGCTGGGGGATGGGCATTGGCGGCTGAGCGGGCTGTACCGCGGCCTGCGCGGGACCGAGGCACAGATCGGGCGAGCCGGGCCGGGCACCGATTTCGTCATGCTGGAGCCGGGATGCGTCCGCACGATCGACCTGCCGATGACGATGCTGGGCAAGCGCGTCCGGTTGCTGGCGCATGGCGTCGGCGACGGTGGCGACGGCGTGGAGGCCTTTGCCGACGTCACCGGTGCCTCGATCCTGCCGCCCGCGCCGGTCGGGTGGCGATGCACGCGGGCGGCGGACGGACGCGTGACGATCGGGTGGACACGGCGCAGCCGGATCGGCTGGCGCTGGCTCGACGGGGTCGACGTGCCGCTCGGCGAGGAGGTGGAGCGCTACCGCATCGCCATTGGCGACCGGGTCGAGGAACTGTCCACCCCCGGCTGGACCGGCGAGGCGGCGGACGGTGCGCGGGTGACGATCCGGCAACTGGGAATATGGGGCGCATCGGCCCCGCTGGTCGGTTTCGTGGGGGAGGGGTGAGATGATGGACGAGACGCCGCGCTGGACATTGCCGCTGCTGGCGGCGGGACAGGCGCACAAGGAAACCACGCACAACGAGGCGCTGAGCCTGCTCGACCTGGTCGTGCAGCCCTGTGTCGAGGCGGTCGGGCTGGATACCCCGCCCGGTGACGCGCAGCCGGGGCAGGCCTGGATCGTCGGTGCCCGGCCGACCGGTGCCTGGGCGGGACATGCGCAGGCGCTTGCGGGATGGACCGATGGCGGCTGGCGGTTCCTGGTTCCGCGCGCCGGTCTTTCGGTGTGGAACCGGGCGGCGCAGTGCCGGTCCGAATGGGACGGGACGGCGTGGCACACGGGGCGTGTCCTGGCGCGCGAGCTGATTGTGGACGGAAAAAAAGTTGTCGGCACGCAACGACCCGGGATCCTTTTACCGAATGGTGGACAAGTCATTGATTCAGAAGCACGATCTGCGCTTGGGTTGATCGTTGCCGCGCTTCGCGACCATGGTTTGATCGCCTCCGGCTGACCAAAATCCTGTGCCTTTAATGCCACAGTCCGGGGCTTTTGTTTGCTTGCGTGGAAACCAACGCTCCGATAGTGGGTTTGCGCTGTCCGTAGTGACAACCAAGAAAGGGGACTATGATGCGGAAGCTTGCCATTGTTCTGGCACTCGCCTCCACCGCCCTGGCTTCGCCTGCCCTCGCCCGCGACAAGTCGTGGTACGTCGGCATCGAAGGCGGCGGTATGATCGTCGAAGACATCGATTATGATGTCACCGGCACGCGCACTGGCGTCGCCAGCGTCGACCATGACTATGGTTATGACGTTGACGCCGTGATGGGTTACGACTTCGGTGGTTTCCGACTGGAAACCGAAGCCGGTTACCGTCGTGCAACCGTCGACGGCTTCAGCTCGACCACGCTGACCAACACCGGCATCGGTGCTGGCACCGTTGCGGCTGGCAACTATCCTCTGGCCGGTGGCTCCACCTCGGCGCTCAGCTTCATGCTGAACGGCTTGCTGGACTTCGGTTCGGATGATGGCATCCAGGGCTTCGTCGGCGGCGGCGTCGGCGTCGCACGCGTCAAGGCGAACTACGCCCTGAACCGTCGTGCCGACTTCCTGAACGACTCGGACACCGTGTTCGCGTGGCAGGCTCTGGCGGGCATCCGTGCTCCGCTGACCGACCACATCGACGCGACGCTGAAGTATCGCTTCTTCAACGCCGAGAACGTCAAGCTGGTCGACGTCGCGAACAACACGTTCGACGGCCGTTTCCGTTCGCACTCGATCCTGGGTGGCGTGGCGTACAACTTCGGCGAACCGGCAGCTCCGCCGCCGCCGCCCCCGCCCCCGCCGCCCCCGCCTCCTCCTCCCCCGCCGCCCCCGCCGCCTGCTCCCGAGGCAGTGGCGTGCTCGCCGGGTCCGTTCATCGTGTTCTTCGAGTGGGACAAGTCGGACGTCACTCCGGAAGCCGCGTCGATCCTCGACAACGCGATCACGCAGTACCAGAGCTGCGGCAATGCGCGCGTGATGGTTGCGGGTTACACCGACACCTCGGGTACGCCGCGTTACAACATGGGCCTTTCGCAGCGTCGTGCCGACGCGGTGAAGGCGTACATGACCTCGCGTTCGATCCCGGACGGCACGATCACGACCGAAGCGTTCGGCGAGCAGCGCGACAAGCTGCGCGTGCAGACCGCCGACGGCGTGCGCGAAGTGCAGAACCGTCGCGTCGAGATCACCTACGGTCCGGGCGCTGGCCAGTAAGCCACGCTCAGCCTAGGCTGATTGCGATAAAGAGGGAGGTCGGCGAAAGCCGGCCTCCTTTTTTGCGTCCGGCGTCGGTGGCGGGGCGTGGTGGACGACCGGCACCGAGTTTTGTGCGGGGCCAAGTGCCTTCCCTCGCCCCATCGGCTAATGCTCGCGATGGGCTGCTGCATGTCCAGCTTAGAGTTTGATCCGGCCAAGCTGAAGCACCACCCCGGCGGAGGCCGGGGTCCAGTCGGGGGTGCGGTTGTGATGATCCAGTGCGCTTCATCGCCGAAGCCTTCGCAACTGGACCCCGGCCTTCGCCGGGGTGGTAGGGCAATAGGTCAGGGCAGGTGGATCAAACTATAGTGGCCTACGAGCATTCCGCTCCTGCGAGGGGAGGGGGGCCATGCACAGCATGGTGGAGGGGTGTCGCCGGACGGCGACGTTTGACCGACCTCTCAAGACCCGGACACCCCTCCGTCAGGCCTGCCACCTCCCCTTCCAGGAGAGGAATGAAATGAATGTCGATTCTCCCTAGGATTCGCACCGCCACGTCCTTTTGCCGGGATAGAATTTATCGCGCCGCCTGAGATGCTTGCGACGTGTCCCTGCGCCCGCCGAAGCATCGCCATGCCCGATTCATACTTTCTTCGGTGCTGTCCATTATGGACACATTCTTCGATCCAGAAGGAATGGCTATGAGATATGGCGGGGCCGGTTACAAAAATCGTGAGGCACGCCGACAAGTTCTGATCGCCTGCCGCATGAAGTCTGTGCGCGGATGGGGCGATGCCTGTATCCACAATATCTCGTCGCGCGGCATGATGATCGCCTGCGACGATCCGCTGCAGCCGGGCGAATATGTCGATATCCGACGCGGGCGGCAGGTCGTGATCGGCCGCGTGATCTGGACGCGCGACCGGTTCTCGGGAATTCGAACGCAGGATACGATCAGCCCCGACGCTCTGGTCAACGAACCGCGTCTGGAGTCGCGCCCGGGGCCCTGCGACGTCGGCGGCGATCGCCGCCACGTCCGGCAGCGTCTGGTCAGCGAGATCGATACGGCGCGACGGATCGAGCGTAGCCGCGCCATTTCCGGAACGTTGCAATTCGCGGCACTCGGGCTGTTCGGCATCGCCGCCGCAGTGACGATCGCGGTACAGGTCGGCCATGTGCTGGCACGGCCGACTCAGCATATCGCGAGCGCCCTGTCCTCCGCGAAATAGCGGCGCGCCGGTTCAGCCCGCTTGTTCCTCGGACAGCGCCGTCACCAGCCAGTCGGGGCGCAATGCATCGCCCAGTGCCTCCACGCGGCGATGCTCGACCATCAACCCCAGTTCGGGATAGGTCGCCCGCGTCCGGTCGCCTGCCTCGCCCAGCGGCGCCACCACCAGCCGTCGATTGACCTTGGAGCGGTGATGCATCCGCGCGGTATTCTCCTGGCCGACATAACAGCCCTTTGTGAAGCTGACGCCGTTCAATTCGCGCGCATTGCACTCCAGCCACAGCGTCTCGCCTGCGCCTAGTTCGCCGACGCCTTCGACCACGCCCAGCGCCAGCCGGTGCGCGGCCCACCCGCTCGCCGCCTCACCCGCCGGGGCCAGCCAGCGTCGGCCGAGCGCGGGCAGGCGCGGGTCATGGGGGCGATCATCGGCGTCCCGGCTCCAATGCACCGCCAGTTCGGCAACCGGCTCGATCGTGATCGCGCGCCGCAACCGGTACATGGCCAGCCGCCGCGCGAGCGCCTCGGCCTGCACGGCCTCCGCATCGATCAGAACGGCATCGCCGTCCGCCCACAGGATGAAGTCGAACAGCGCCTTGCCCTGCGGCGTCAGCAGCGCGCCCCAGCGCGGCGCATCCGGCGTCAGCCCCGCCACGTCCTGCGTCACCAGTCCCTGCAGGAAACCGCGCACGTCCTCGCCCGCGACTTGGATCAGGCGGCGGTCGGCCAGGGTGGTGGCACCGGTGATGGAGCGCGCCATAGGCTGCGTCGTCGGGGTGGAATCGCTCATGCGGTCAAGGTAGGAGGGCGCCATCCCATGCGAAAGGCCCGATTGCCATGACCTTCGATCTCCTCCTCTCCGGCGGCACCGTCCACACGCCCGGCGGCCCGGTCCGCGCCGATGTCGGCGTGCGCGATGGTCGGATCGTGGCGATCGGCGCGAAGGGCGATGCGGGCCGCATGATCGACTGCACCGGCCTCGACATCCTGCCCGGCGTCATCGACACCCAGGTGCATTTCCGCGAGCCCGGCCTGATGCACAAGGAAGACCTGGCGAGCGGTAGCCGTGCGGCGGTGATGGGCGGCGTCACCGCCGTCTTCGAAATGCCCAACACCAAGCCGAACACCGATTCGGCCGACGCGATCACCGACAAGCTGACGCGCGCGAAGACCATGTTCTGCGACCACGCCTTCTATGTCGGCGCGACCAACCACAATGCCCGCGACCTGGCCGAACTGGAGCGGATGCCGGGCACGGCGGGTGTGAAGATCTTCATGGGCGCCTCGACCGGCGACCTCTTGGTGTCGGAAGATGCGCGGCTGGCGGAAGTGCTCGCCTCGGGCCATCGCCGCGTGGCCATCCATGCCGAGGACGAGGACCGGATGAACGCGCGCGTGGACGAGCGGATCGAGGGCGACCCCGCCTCGCACCCGGTCTGGCGCGACGACGAGAGCGCGCTGCTCGCCACCCGCCGTATCCTGCGGCTGGCGCGGGCGGCCAATCGCCGCATCCACATCCTTCACGTCACCACGCCTGCCGAGCTGGAATATATCGCGCAGCACAAGGATATCGCGACCTGCGAGGTCACGCCGCAGCATCTGACGCTGGCGGGCGAGGAAGCCTATCCACGGCTCGGAACGCTGGCGCAGATGAACCCGCCGATCCGTTCGGGCGCGCACCGCGACGGTCTGTGGTACTGGCTGAACCAGGGCGTGCCTGACGTCATCGGCTCGGACCACGCGCCGCACACGCTGGAGGAAAAGGCCAAGCCTTATCCGGGCAGCCCCAGCGGGATGCCGGGCGTGCAGACGCTGTTGCCGCTGCTGCTCGATCATGCCGCCAATGGCCGCCTGTCGCTCCAGCGCGTCATCGAACTGACCAGCGCGGGCGCGCAGCGCATCTTCGGCATCGTCGGCAAGGGGCGGATCGCGGCGGGCTATGACGCCGACTTCACCATCGTCGACCTCAAGAAGCGCTGGACGATCGAGGATCAGTGGCTCCAGTCCAAGTGCGGCTGGTCGCCCTTCACCGGCATGGAACTGACCGGCAAGCCGATCGGCACCATCATTCGCGGCGAGATCGCGATGTGGGAGGATCAGCTGGCCGCCGCGCCGACCGGCCAGCCGCTACGCTTCGAAGCGGTCGATTTCGGTTGAGTGACGCGGTGAGCGCGGTGCGCTGGGTTCGCGATATCCGGGTCTATTGCCCGGTCGCGGCACCCACGCTCGCCGCGCTGATCGCGGGCGATCCGGACGCGGTCGAGCGGGACGCCACCGCCGCCGCGCTCCTCGCCATCCTGCGCACCCCGCCGCTGGGCGATTTCGGACGCTATCGCGAGGTGGTCGAACTGGCCATCGGCTATGAAGGCTTTCGCCCCGGCGCAGGCGCGGTGCCGACCCTGGGTGCGGTGGGGCAGGCGAGCTGGTCGCCGACCGTCATCCTGACCGCGATGTACGATGCGGATGCCGATATCGGAGCGCTGGCCGATCGTTTGCTGGCGGCGCATCCCTGGGACGTGCCGGTGATCGCGATCAGCGAGCCGTATCGACTGCTGGTGCGCGGGTAAGGGGCAATTTGTCGGGCAGGCGGCCTCCTGCGACAGCGATCCGGAGTGACGGGTGGCAGGGCTCCAACCCTGAACCCCAATTCCTAAAATTTGATCCACCAGACCAGACCTGTTGCGTTACCACCCCGGCGGAGGCCGGGGTCCAGTTGCGAAGGCTTCATATGATGGAGCGAGCCGGACCATCACAACGGCCCCCCGACTGGACTCCGGCCTCCGCCGGGGTGGCGCTTCGGATTGGATGGATCAAACTCTAACCACCGTTCAGCCTGAACGGTGGTTGGTCCTTGACCCTGCGTCAGACGATGCTTCGTCCGTTCAAGGGGGAGGGTGGAACCCGGCGTTCCGGCACTCCCCGCCGCCTTGAAATCAGAACGGCAACCACCGCGCCTTATGCGTGAAGTTCATATACCCCACATTGACGCCCGCGCGCCAACCGACGCCCAGGCGCACCGGGATCAGTACAACATTGCCGCGCCGCAAATAGGTCGCGGCGAATCCACCGACGAAATACAGCCGCCCTTCGGCCGCAGGGAAGCGGTGGAACAGTTCCTCGGTGTCGTACAGGTTGTAGACCAGCACGAAGACCTTGTTCGCGTCGCCGCCGATGTCGAAGCCCAGCGAGGGCCCGGTCCAATAGACCGGCATCTGCCCCTCGACCTTGTGGGTCATCACGCCCGAGCCGTAACGAACCCCGAGGACGAAGGCGCCCGACGCCTCGCGCCCCGCGATATAGGCGTTCGGCCGACCCTGTTCGCGCAAGATCCGTTCGATGATGCCCGCCAGCCCCTCGGCACCCTGGCCGAAGACGCCTTCGCCCGCCGCCAGCAAGTCGTCGCGCTCGAAGGTGTCGGCGGCCTGCGTGGTTTGCGTCGCGCGGGTTTCCGGCGTGGTCGCAGGCGGCGTGCCCGGCGTCTGCTGCACCGGCGGCGGCGGGGGCATGGTGTCGTCTTGCGCCGGTGTGCTGCGCTGATCCGGGACACTGCGATCCTGCACGCGCGGTGCGGGGCGCGACGGCTGGGTGGCCAGGTCGCTGTCGATACCCTGATTCGGGTCGATCGTGCGCACCTGCGCGGCGAGCGGCGCGGCGGCGATCATCGCCAACCCGCCGATCAGCGATGCCGACAGCGATAGAGGCAGTGACAGGCCCAGGCAGACAACACGCATGACATTCAACTCCCCCGGCGAACCGATAGGTCACGTTAACCAGCCCGCGCCTTGCAGTGCAATGAATGACGGGGTGGTGCCCGATCGATTTACCGGGCCACTTTTGTCGCCCTAGTCGATTTTCCGTGCAAAATCCCCCCGATCCCCGGTTGATTGCCTCCACCGGCCCCGCTATAGCCGCACCTCGCCGCAGCCGGAGACGTGGGTGAGTGGCTGAAACCAACGCTTTGCTAAAGCGTCGTACGGGAAACCGTACCGAGGGTTCGAATCCCTCCGTCTCCGCCATTTTGCCGGCATCCCCTGTAAATTCTGATGCCCGCGCTCAATCCTGGCGATCGCGGCTTGGGCGTATCCTGTCGCGGTCTGGTCTCCTTGGCCACGGCTACGTTATGACCAAGTGATAGCCGTCGACCTTGGTGATCGGCGCGATTGGAAGGGATGAAGGCATGGCGGATGCCGCGGGGAACGACATCGTTATCGGGCCCATTACCGAGGCGGATGTGCTGATCGTCATCGATCCTCAGATCGACTTCTGTCCCGGCGGGCGGCTGGCCGTGGCGGACGGCGATGCGATCATGGCGGGGATCGCCGCGCTCGCACCGCGCTTTGCCCATGTCGTCGTGACGCAGGACTGGCACCCGGCCGGGCATTCGTCCTTCGCCAGCAGCCATGCGGGGCGGCGGCCCTTCGATAGCGTGGCGATGCCCTATGGCGAACAGCTATTGTGGCCCGACCACTGCGTCCAGGCCAGTGCGGGTGCGGCATTCCATCCCGATATCGCGGCGGTCGTCGACCAGGCCGACCTGATCCTGCGCAAGGGGACCCATCCGGCAATCGACTCCTATTCCGCCTTTTTCGAGAACGACAAGACGACGCGGACCGGGCTGGCCGGATATTTGCGCGACAAGGGCGTGCGGCGGTGCGTGTTCGTCGGGCTGGCCTATGACTTCTGTGTCGGCTGGTCCGCCCTGGATGCGCGGCGCGAGGGGTTCGAGGCGGTCGTCTTGAAGGACCATAGCCGCGCGATCGCGATGCCGATCGCGGGCGGCGGCACGACGCGCGACGCGGCCGAGGCGCAGTTTCGGGCGGCGGGCGTGCGTTTCTGAGGCGGGGAGGGGGCTACCGGCCCCCTCCCCGCAATGGTCAGGCGGCAACGGCCTCGGGCAGGTCGTCCTCGGTGAGGGTCGAGCTGCGGCGGAACTGCGCGGCATTCTCGTCCAGCCAGGCCGAGGCGGTGGCGCGGCCGAGCTCGCGCAATTCCTGGATCTTCGACCAGCGCGTGTCGAGCTTGCTGGCCGAACCGCGCTCGCCCAGCGCCAGGGGGGCGGGCATCATGTGCATGTTGGTCGCGGCCAGCGCCTGCATCGCCGGGTCGATCGACCGCGCGCTGCGGGCGATCGTCTGGACATCGGTCAGCGCCTTCAGGTCGCGCAGCAGGCAGGCGTTGAAGCCGATATCGCTCATCCGCCCGACAATGCCACCCAGCGAGGTCGGCGTATCGTCGACCGCGAACGGCGTGATCTGCACGATCAGCAGGTCGGTCGCGCCGTGGTCCGCGAAGATCAGCGGCTCCAGCGCCGGATTGGCCGAAAAGCCGCCGTCCCAATAATCCTCGCCGTTGATCGTCACCGCCGCGAACAGGTCGGGCAGGCAGGCCGAGGCCATGATCGCATCGACGGTGATCTCGTCATTGCCGAACAGCCGCGCCGCGCCGTTCGATACGGCGGTCGCGGCGATATACAGCGGCAGTGCCTCGTCACGGGTCAGCGCGCCAAGGTCGATGCTGGACGATACGACCTGGCGCAGCGCACGCATGCCGCGCAGCTGCGGCGACACCTGGGCCACATAGCGGCTCATCATCTTCGACACCTCCAGCGTGCGGCGAAACCAGGGTTCGAACAGCGGCCCGCCCCATTGATGGTCGAAGGCGCGCAGCGGCGAGGTGTCGGACACCGTCTTCCACAGCCGCTCCAGCCCGGCCAGCGCCCCCGCCCGGCCACCGGCGGCGAGGCCCGCGACCAGCGCGGTGCCGTTCAGCGCACCTGCGCTCGCCCCGCTGACCGCGACGATGTCGATATCCTCGTCGAGCAGCCGTTCGAGCACACCCCAGCCATAGGCGCCGTGTGCGCCCCCGCCCTGAAGCGCCAGGGCGAGCCGCGGGCGACCCGCCTTCGAGGTTACGGGCCGGTTACGGGGCGGATGGCTCGAAAGCAGGTCGGACATGGGTGGCTCCGGTGTTGCGTGGCCGGGCCGGGCGGCACGGCGATAGGGAATGTGGTGCCTCAACGACCATCGCCGACTTTGGGTGCGGTGCAGCATAACAAGAAATACGCCTGCGCTCTGTCGGGAAAAGAAACGATATCGGATACGATCGGTTGAGCCTCCGCACCGGCCGCCACTGGATCGGCGCGTCACGATCGAGGGGGATCAGCGATGACCGGCACCGGATGGGACGGCCGCGCGCGACCCGCGCCGAAGCCGGTGCGATCGCCCCGCCGGGCGGTGCGCGCGACGATCGAGCGGCTGCACCGGTCGATGTTCGAGTTCATCGCCGCGCCTGCGCTGATCGTCTGTGGCTTCGTCGTGCTGGCGGAGGTGATCGACTGGCTGGACAATCATGCCGGGCCGCAGCGGTCGTGGAGCCCGCTTCGCACATGGCTGGCGCAATATGTCGGCGATACCCAGTCGGCGATCGGCGTCCTGACCGCTATCGCGGGCAGCCTGTTCACCGTCACCTCGATCACCTTTTCCATCCTGATCCTGGCGGTGCAGCAGGGCGCGACCGTGCTCAATTCGCAGATCGTCGACCATTATCTGCGCCGGGCGTCGAACCGGGCATGGTTCGGCTTTTTCGTCGGCATCTCGCTCTTCGCGCTCATCACGCTGGTCCAGACCACGCATACGCGCGCGCCCATCTTCGGCGTGATGATGTCGACCATCCTGGGCGCGGTCGCGCTGTTTGCGCTGATCGTCCTGATCTATGGCACGATCGACCAGATGCGCCCCGCGACGCTGATCGCGGCGATCGTCGACACCGCCGTCGCGGCGCGCAACCGGCAGTTGCCACTCCTCGCCGCCAGCGGGCCGTGCGTCGTCGAGGGCGGTCATATCGTGCACGCCGATCACAGCGGGCATGTCGCGCGGGTCGATGTACGGGCGCTGGAGGAGTTACTTGCGAAGCACGGCGATCTGCGGATCGCGATCCGACCCGCGATAGGCGACTTCGTCACGATCGGTGATCCGCTGGCCGTGATGTCGGCGGGGCACGATGCGCTGGCCGATATGGTGGCCGCTGCGGTCGTGCTGACCCAGAAGCGCGATATCGCCGACGATGCGGGTTACAGCCTTCACCATCTGCATACGATCGGCTGGACCGCGATCTCGACCGCGCGGTCCGATCCGGCGGTGGGCGCGATCGCGATCCAGGCGCTGCACGATCTGATCGTCACCTGGCGCGACGATCCGGTCAGAGCGGATGGCGGCGGCGAAGGACGCGCCCGACTGGGCTATGACGACCGCCTGCCGCGCCAGCTGATCGATACGATCGAAAGCCTGATGGTCGCCGCCAGCGAGTCGCGCCAGCACCAGACCATGGCGCTGCTGCTCGACACGGTGACGGCGGTGCTGCCGATCGTCTCGCCAAGCCAGCGCCGCGACCTGCCCGGTGCGCTGCGGACGGCGGCGCTACTGGCGGCATCGCATACCCCGACCCGCGTCATGGTCCATGCGCTGGCCCGATACTCGGCGGCCTGCCAGCGCCATGGGTTGGAGGATGTGGCGGCCGAACTTGCGGGCGCGTTGACGCCTGACCAAAGGAAAACGAATGAGGACAGCCACGGCACTATTTTGCCGTAGCGGTCGAACGAACCAAAACTCGAAGTTTAGCAGGCCGGCGCGACGCGGATCGGCAAGCGGTGGGCAAGACGTTTGATGACGTCCTGCGACAAGGTTCTCACCGCGGGCGCATGATCTATGCTGATACAGCCGGGTATGACAATGCGTACGGCCGCTCTCTGTGTATCGCTCATCTGATGAAATGCGGTAACGCAGGACAGGAGATTACCTGATACGGTGCGAATATTACGACCTGTCAGCATAGCGGTCGCTTTCCACTGTTCCTTGTCCATCGCAAATCTCCCGAAAATGCGACGATACAACCATGGGAAAGCCGGGGTGGTTCCTGCACTGGTCGGTGTCTTTAGCCGATGACTGGCGTGCGCGATGGAAACGGCCCCGCCATCGGCGTGATGGCGGGGCGCTTGTCGGATTATCCGGTCTTGGTGACCGTGCAGGGGGCGACCAGTTGGCCGTTCCAGGTGAACGAGCCCGTGCCGGTCCCGCTTGTCCGGGGGCGGGGGATCGTGCATCGATTCCGTGGGTTGCCCCGATGTGACCGGTTCTGCCCGGTCGACCCTGCCCATCCTTTCCAGGAGCGTTCATGCCCGTCACCGACATCGCCACCCGCGTCTACAACCATGGATGGCGGCTGGACCCGGTGGTGCGCAGCCTGCTCGACACCGATTTCTACAAGCTGCTGATGCTGCAGATGATCCGCCAGCTTCACCCGGATGTGAACGCGACCTTCTCGTTGATCAACCGCAGCAAGAGCATCCGTCTGGCCGAGGTGATCGACGAGGCCGAATTGCGCGAACAGCTCGACCATGCCCGCAGCTTGCGCTTCGGCAAGAAGGAGCTGATCTGGCTGGCGGGCAACAGCTTTTACGGAAAGCGGCGGATGTTCACCCCCGACTTCCTCGAATGGCTCGGCCGGTTCCAGCTGCCCGAATACGAGCTGCGCACGGTCGACGGACAGTTCGAGCTGCATTTCGACGGACCCTGGGCGCAGACCAGCATGTGGGAAATCCCCGCGCTCGCCATCGTCAACGAATTGCGTTCGCGCGCCGCGCTGAAGGGCAAGGGGCGGTTCGAGCTCGATATCCTCTATGCCCGTGCCAAGGCCAAGCTGTGGGACAAGGTGGAGCGTTTGCGCGAGCTGCCCGACCTGGTCCTTTCCGACTTCGGTACGCGGCGGCGGCACGGCTTTCTGTGGCAGCGTTGGTGCGTCGAGGCATTGAAGGAAGGGCTGGGCAGCCGCTTCATCGGGTCGTCCAATGTGTTGCTGGCGATGGACAATGATCTGGAGGCGATCGGCACCAACGCGCATGAACTGCCGATGGTGGTCGCCGCGCTCGCCTCCGACGATGCGGGCGTGGCCGCGGCACCCTACCGCGTGCTGGAGGAGTGGCAGGCACTGTATGACGGCAATCTGCTGATCGCGCTGCCCGATGCGTTCGGGACGAGCGCGTTCCTGCGCAAGGCACCCGACTGGCTGGCCGACTGGACCGGCTTTCGCCCCGACTCGATGCCGCCGATCGAGGGGGGCGAGCAGATCATTGCCTGGTGGCAGGCGCATGGCCGCGATCCGCGCACCAAGCTGCTGATCTTTTCCGACGGCATGGACGTCGACAGTATCGAGGCGACCTATCGCCATTTCCATGGCCGGGTGCGGATGAGCTTCGGCTGGGGCACCAACCTGACCAACGACTTTCGCGGCTGCGACCCGGCGGGGGAGGCCGGGCTGGAGCCGATCTCGCTCGTCGCCAAGGTCATCAGCGCCGATGGCCGCCCGGCCGTCAAGCTGTCCGACAACCCCGCAAAGGCGACCGGTGAGCCGTCGGAAATCGCGCGCTATTTGCGTATCTTCGGCGAGGACGGGCGTCGGGCCAAGGCGGTCAGCGTGTGAACTGCGTATCTCCTCCGCTATAAGCACAGGACGAGGGCCGAACGACATTCACGTCATTCCTCTCGGATGGTCCCCCTCACCTTGCAGGTGAGGAATTTGTGGCATTTTGCTGAATGTCGATCGGCTCTGGAGAAAGGCATGACGGCATCCGTGTCTTGCGATAGCTTGGCACGATAAAGCCTTGGGAGAGGTCATGCCGAAGATCGTGTTAGCGCTGGCCCTTTTGGGCGTGTCGGCCGCGGCCTATGCCGGGCGCGCGGACCATGTCAGCTGGGGCAGGCCGGGCGTGTCGCGAGCGGTGTTCGAAGGCGGCAGCCGCGACTGCATGCTGAAGGCCGCACGGCGCGACGTGGCGCAGGACGGGGCGACCCAGCGATATGTGCGTGGCGCCCGCGTGCTGGACCGCGAAGCCAATGTGTCCCCGATCGTCCCGACCGACGACATCTTCACGCAGAGCCAAAGGCAGGTCCTGCTGCGCCGGATGTATAATCCCGACAAGCAGGTCGATGCGCTGCAATCCACGCTTCAGGCCGAGGTCGACCGGTGCCTTGTCACGGCGGGCTATGTCCGCTTCGCCCTGACGCGTGAGCAGACCCGGCAACTCGCGCGGCTGGCGCCGGGGTCGGAAGGGCGGAAGGCCTATCTCTACACGCTTGGGTCCGACCCCCGGATCGTCGAGGCGCAGCGGGTCGCCACACCGCCGACCCCTTGATCCATGGCGGTGGTGATGACGATCCTGTCATGGTAACCTCCTGATCCGGCGGGCGAACTATGCCCTGCCGCATCACGGGCCGCATCACGGGCCGGATCATGGGAGAGTGACATGCGCGACGCCGACCGTCGGACGATCATCGCAGGGCTGGGTGCGGGGCTGGCCGTGGCGGCCAGCGGGGCCTGCGCCGCGCCGCGCGACCGAAAGGTCGGCTATGCCATTGTCGGGCTGGGCCGCTATGCCGAGCTGATCATGTCCAAGTTCGCCGAGTGCGACCAGTCGCGGCTGGTCGCGCTGGTCAGCGGCACCCCGGCCAAGCTCCAGCGCTTCGGCGAGAAATATGATGTTCCCGCCAGCCACCGCTATTCCTATGCCGATTTCGACCGCATCCGCGACAATCCGGATGTCGACGTCGTTTATGTGATCCTGCCCAACGCGCTGCACGCCGAATATACGGTGCGCGCGGCCAGGGCGGGCAAGCATGTGATGTGCGAGAAGCCGATGGCGATCTCGGTCGCGGAGTGCCGCACGATGATCGCGGCGTGCCGGGCGGCGGGGCGCAAGCTGATGATCGGATACCGATCGCGGTTTCAGCCGCACAACCGGCTGGCGATCGATTTGGCGAAGAAGGGTTTTGTCGGGCCGACCCGGATCATCACCGCCGACCACGGCTTCAACGCGCAACCGAACCAGTGGCGGCTCGAGCGCAAATGGTCGGGCGGCGGCTCGCTGATGGATATCGGCATCTACAGCCTGAACGCGGCCCGCTACCTGACCGGCGAGGAACCGGTCGAGGTCAGCGCGATCGAATCGACCGACCGCAGCGACCCGCGTTTCCGCACGGTCGAGGACCGGATCAACTTCCTCCTGCGCTTCCCCTCCGGCATCCAGGCGACCTGCGTGTCGAGCTACAGCTCGAACCACAATATGTACCGGGTGACGGGGACGGAGGGCCATATCGAGCTGGAGCCCGCGACATCCTATGAGGGCCAGAAGATGTGGGTCCGCCGCGACGGCCGGACCGAGGAGCAGCAGGTTCCGGCGGGCAAGGGGCAACATGCGGGGCAACTCGACCATTTCGCGGGCTGCATCCTGAACGGCACTGACCCGCTGGTGCCGGGCGAGGAGGGACTGGCCGACATGCGCGTGATCGAGGCGATCTATCGCTCGGCGCGCGAAGGGCGGCGGATCACACTGGAATAAGGGGCCGCCATTCCTCCCCTGTAATGCGAGGAACAGACGGGGCAGATTTCGGGAATGTCAGGCCGCCGTCATCTTCGCCGATTCCCGCCGCTGATATGCTGACATGCTCAGGCTGGCATGGGGATGGTGGCGCGGATGATCGGGTATCGGGGCAGGGCGGCGGGACTGGCGGCCATCGTGATCGGGATGGCATCGCCCGCCTGGGCGGAAGGGCCGTGCAAGCTCGGCCAGATGGCCGCGATCCCGGTAACGATGCAGGGTATGCGTGCGGTCGTCGATACCCGGATCAACGGACGCCCTTCGCCCTTCATCCTGGATAGCGGCGCCTTTTTCAGCAATATCTGGCCCGCCGTCGCGCGCGAGATGGACCTGCCGCGAAAGCCGTTGCCGGAGGGGATGCGGTTGGGCGGGATCGGGGGCGAGACCGATGGCACCCTCGCCACGGTCCGGCACTTCACGCTGGCCGGGCTGGATGTGCCCAATGTCGAGTTCACCGTATCGGGCAGCGACCTGGGCCAGAGCGGGCTGATCGGCCAGAACGTCCTGGGGCTGGGCGATGTCGAATATGACCTGCCCGGCGGCATGGTCCGGTTGTTCAAGCCGATGGGCTGCGGCCATGCGGCCCTGGCCTATTGGACGAACGGACAGCCCTTTTTCGAAATGCCGATCGAGACGAAGGAGGCGGCGCATCTCCACACCGTCGGCACGGTCGAGCTGGACGGGGCCAAGCTGAACGCGACGTTCGACACCGGCGCGCCGCAGACCGTGCTGAGCCTGCGCGCCGCCGCCCGCGCGGGGGTTCATCCGGGCGATCCGGGGGTCGTGGCGGCGGGATGGGAAAGCGGTATGGGCCGCCATGTCGTCCAGGGGTGGAGCGCCCGGTTCAAGCTGTTGAAGATCGGCAACGAGGAACTGCACAATGTGCGGCTGCATTTCGCCGATCTGGCGCTGAGCGATACCGACATGCTGCTGGGCGCGGACTTCTTCGTCTCGCACCGCCTGTACGTCTCCAACCTGCAGCATCGCATCTATTTCACCTATACCGGCGGGCGGCTGTTCGACGCGGCGGCGCATGCCGATGCGACCGCCGCTATGGCGGTGCAGGACAGTGCGGGCGCGGGCGTGCCGACCGATGCCGAAGGATATAGCCGTCGCGGGGCGATGTACGTCACCCAGCATGATCTGCCCCATGCCATCGACGACTTCACCAGGGCGATCGTCATGGCGCCCAAGGACCCGCGCTTTCCCAGGCAGCGTGCACTCGCCTATCTTGACCAGCGGCGGCCGGTGCTGGCGATCGACGACCTGAACACCACCCTGACGCTCGATCCCGGCGATACGCAGGCGCGGCTGATCCGCGCGGGGCTGCGGCTGCGTGCGGGCAATCCGGCGGGGACGATCACCGATCTCGACCTTCTGGACGGCCAGTTGCCGCACGAGGATGCCGCGCGGCTGCAGATGGCGCAGCTCTATTCGGGGGCGGACGCCTTCGACCAGGCGATCGGGCAGTTTGACCTGTGGATGGCGGCGCACCGCGACGATGCGCGGCGGGGAACGGCGCAGAACGGCCGGTGCTGGGCGCGGATGCTGGCGAACAAGGATCTGGACCGCGCGCTGGGCGACTGCAACGCGGCGGTGCGGGTGATGACCGGCAATCCCAGCTTCCTCGACAGCCGCGCCTTCGTCCATCTGCGGCAGAAGGACGACCAGGCGGCGCTGGCCGATTTCGACGCGGCGCTGGCGATCGACGCCAGGCGCCCCTGGGCGCTGTACGGCCGGTCGATCGCCGAGGAGCATCTGGGCCGCACCACCGAAGCGGCCCGCGACCGCGCGCTGGCGACCGCGCTCGACAAGCGGATGCCGGAGCGGATCCGGAAATACGGGATCGGTTGAATCGTCATTCCTCCCCTGCAAGGGGAGGGGGACCATGCGAAGCATGGTGGAGGGGTGTCCCCGCTGGCCGTGACACCCCTCCGGACTGCCACCTCCCCTTTCAGGGGAGGAAAAACTCTCCTCAAAACGCCTTCGATACGCCGACGAAGAATCCCCGGCGCGGCCCGAACTGCGGCGCACCCACACCCACGCCGGTGCCGTCGCGGATTTCATATTTATGGTCGAGCACGTTGATGACGTCGAACCGGATATCCAGGTTCGGCCCCGCCAGGTGGTGGCTCGCGGTCAGGTTGAACTGCGCATAGGGCGACAGCTTGGCACCGTTGGGGATGCTGTTCGCATCGTCGTCGCGGCGAAGCCCCGAGCCATAGATCATGCTGCCGCCCAGCTTGGTGCCCGGCATGACCGCATAGGAGAGGCCCGCCGACCCGGTGAACGTCTGGTCGTGATCCAGATAGATGTAGCGCCGCGCGATATAATCGAGATCGTCCTGCGCGAAGCTGAACTGGCTCGACACGATGCTGCGCCCCTTGGCCTTGGCCGCGGCGAAGTTGGCATAGGCGAGCAGCGGCCCGCGCTGATAGCTCATATTCGCCTCGATCCCGCCGATTCGTCCCTGTCGATAGTTGAACGGCGTCAGGATGATCGGCGCGCCGAACTGGCCCTCGTCGATCAGATTCTTCGAGATGCGGTAATAGGCGTCGATGCCATAGGTGAAGTAACGGCTGAGCCTGGCCTGGAACCCGACGTCGAAATAATCCTGGCGTTCGGCATAGGGCACGTCGTTGACGGTGACCGCCGGATAGGCGCTGGTGCCGATGAATTTGCCGATGCTGGTATTGCCGACCAGCTCGAACGGCGGCGGCACGAAGTAGCGCGAATAGCCCGCGTGCAGCGTATAGACGTCACCCGGCTGCCAGACCAGGTTGACGCGCGGCGACAACTGCCCCTCGCGCCGATAGCCGTTATAGATGTCGTAGCGTGCGCCATAGTTCAGGGTCAGCTTGGGGGCGAGCTTCCACTCGTCCTGCAGATATGCGCTGAAGCTGGTCGCGGTCTTGCCGCTATTGTCGGCGATCACGATCGGCTCGCCCGCCTGGGCACCGGTGGCGTCGACCGGAAAGACGCTGGTATTGGTCGCGCTGGTCGAGCGGTCGCGCGTGACGAGCAGGCCGCCGCGCAGCGTGTGCGCGGTGCCGACATGATAGACCGCATCGACCTGACCGCCGATCGCAAAGTCCTGCTTGTACGCCTGCTGCGCCTGGCCGTTGTAGAGCAGCTCGCCCAGTATGTCGGGGCGGTAGCGCAGCGACGAATAGCGCGCGAACAGCGAGGCCTGGACCGTCAGCGGCTCGGCATCGTGGAGTAGCGCGATCTGGCCGAAGCCGGTCTTTTCGAGCTGCGTCTCGTTCAGCTTCTCGCTGGGGAAGGTGTTCTGTCCGCCGACGCTCCAGGTGCCGCCCGGCTGCTGGCCGACGGGATTGGGAATCTGGAACCACTGGTTGGAATAGCCGCCGACGAAGGACAGCCGGTTCTGGTCGTCCAGGATATGGTCGACATAGGCAAAGCCCTGATACTGGTCGGTATCGTCATGCACCGGGTTGGACCGGCCATCGACGCTCTCGATCCCCAGGCCGCTGTGCCGGTAATCGCCCGAGACGAAGTAGTTGGTGCTCCCCGACGAGCCGCCATAGGTCAGGCTAGGCTGGATGGTGTTGTGGCTGCCGCCATAGATCGACGCGGTGCCGCCATTGTCGAACAGCCCGCTCTTGGTCGTGATGTCGATCACGCCCGCGGTGCGCAGGCCATATTGCGCGGGCAGCGCGCCGGTCAGGATGTTGACCTTGTCCACCAGGCGCGGCGACAGCGTCTGGCCGAACACCGCCAGCCCTTCGGGCAGGATGGTGCCGTTGATGCGATATTGCAGGCCGTTATGGTCGTCGCGGACGTGGAACTGGCCGAAACCGTCCTGCACGACACCGGGCGCCTGGAGCAGGATCTGGTTGAACTGCTGGTTCTCGCCACCGGGCAGCGCCTTGATCGTCGCGCTGGTGATCTCATAGTTCGACGCGCCCAGGCTCGGCTGGATATGCTCGCGCGCCTCGTCCAGCCGCTTGGCGGTCACGACGATGTCGCTGACCTGACCGGCGGGCGCGGCGTCGGTTTCGCCAGCGCTTTGGGGGGCGGGAACGCCCCGCGTCTGGGCCAGGGCGGGGAGGGCGATCGCGGACGACGCGACGCAGCAAAGGAGGGCAGAAAAACGCATCGACAACCCCAAATGTTATAACGTCTCCCGGTGGGGCTATCTTGCTGCACCGCGATGCGATGGCAAGACGCGGCAGTCTTCATGACGCATTTGTAAGCCAGCCATCATGCAATCCGCCGGGGGCCGCCACGATGGTCAGGGCCGCGCGACCCCGCTATAAGGGGGCATGGCCGAACGCTTTGAGAGACACCGCCAGCCCTGGCGCCAGGACGAAATCCAGAAGCTGCACACGCTCGCCAAGAAGGGCATGGCGCTGAAGGCCATCGCCAAGGCGCTGACCCGCAGCGAGGAGTCGGTCAAGCAGCGCGCCAAGGAAGACGGACTGGCGATCGCCAAGCTGCACTGAGGGCGGAACATCATCGATCGCCGCACACGCATGATCGCTGGCGTCAGGCCGGGATATTCGCAATCCGGCCAAGGTCGCCCTCATGCATAGGCGGCGATCGCCCCATCACCCCATCACTCGCCCGATCCGCACCAGCACGCCGGTCGGATCGCTGATCGCGAATTCATAAGTGCCCCAGGGTTTGGCGTGGGGGGCGCCGGGTTCGATGATGCGGTCGCGCACGCGCTCGGCGACGGCATCGACATCGTCGACATAGAGGTAGAGGCCGAAGGGATTGTCCTCCACCCTGGGCGGCCAGCCGGGCATGTGGTTCAGGTGCAGGTGCCAGCCGCGCTTATCCTCCAGGATGCGATACCCGCCGAAATCCGCCGCCACGTCGAACCCGAGCAACCGGTAGAAGTCGGTGCTGGCCTCCATGTCGGAGGCGGGCACGATGGCGACGACATGGTGGGGCATCGGGGCATATCCTTCGTACCGAAAGGGAGCGGGGAACGGTGCCCCGCAGGGTCAGGCGGCGACCTCCGCCGTGTCCGCGAACCGCGCCAGGCAGGCGGCCAGGTCGGCCTTGCGGAACGGTTTGGTCAGGCGGGCCATGGTCGGCTCGACCCCGTCCATCTCCGCATAGCCCGACACGAGCAGGACCGAGACGCCCGGCCGTCGCGCCGTGACCAGCCGGGCGAGTTCAGTCCCTGACAGGCCGGGCATCATATGGTCGGTCACCAGCAGGTCGAAGGCCGCGCCATCGTCGACGATCCGCATCGCTTCCTCGGCCGAGGCCGCCTCGATCACCGCATAGCCCAGGTCGCCCAGCATGTCGGCGGTGCTGTGACGGACCAGTTCCTCGTCATCCACCAGCAGCGCGCGGCCGCTGCGTCGTGTCGGACCGGCGCACGTCGGGCCCATCACGACCGGGTCGACCGCCGACCCGCTGACCGGCAGGAGCAGGTCGATGCGCGTGCCCTGTCCGGGATGGCTGTCGATATCGAGCGCACCGCCGAGTTGCGAAGCAAGGCCATGGACCATCGACAGGCCCAGCCCGGTGCCCTTGCCCACGCCCTTGGTCGAGAAGAACGGCTCGACCGCGCGGGCCAGCGTGGCGGCGTCCATGCCGCTGCCCGTGTCGGCGACCGACAGGCGGATATAGTCGCCCGGCGAGAGCGTCGGGGTGTGCGCGTCGGTGGCATGCTCGTGCGACACCGCGATGCGCAAGGTGCCGCCACCCGGCATTGCATCGCGCGCATTCACCGCCAGATTGAGCAGCGCCATTTCCAGCTGGTTGGGATCGGCATCGGCGGGGGGCAGGCCGGGGGCGATGTCGACCTCGATCCGGATCTGCGGCCCCGTGGTGCTGGCGATCAAACTGCCCATGCCGGTGACGAGTGTGGCGATGTCGACCGGGATCAGCTGCAACGGCTGGCGCCGGGCGAAAGCGAGCAGCCGCTGGACAAGGGTGCGGGCGCGCTCCGCCGATTGCGCCGCGCCCGCGATCAGGCGCTGTTCGCGCGTGCCGCCCAGCTGCTTGTGCTGCAACAGGTCGAGCGTGCCGACGATCGGGGTCAGCAGGTTGTTGAAATCATGCGCGACCCCGCCGGTCAGCTGGCCCATCGCCTCCATCTTCTGGGCCTGGCGCAGGGCCTCCTGCGCCTCGGCCAGCTGCGTTTCGCGGCGCACGCGCTCGGTCACGTCGCTGACGAACTGGTACACGCCGATCTGCGCGCCCGCCTCGTCGGTCAGCGGGCGGAAGAGGACTTCATAATAGCAGCGGGTATGATCGGGGTCGCCGAATTCGTCGACGAAGGTCACCTGGTGGCCCTGCATGCCGCGTTCCCAGCCACGGCGGACCTCATCGCGGAGCGCGGGGCGATCGTCGAGCAGGCGGAGCATGTTGTCGCCGGTGCACGGGCGATTGCCGAAGATCCGCTCGAACTCGTCGGCATTCGCGCGGTTCAGGCCCAGTATGTTGAAATCCATGTCGATCGCCATCACCATGACGTCGGTATGCTCGACCAGCGTGGCCAGGAAATTGCGCTCGGCGGTCCGCTCGACCACCCGCTGTTCCAGCGTGGCATTCAGGGCGTGGAGCCGGTCCTCGGCCATCTTGCGGTCGTGAATGTCCACCGACGATCCGAACCAGCGGACGATCTGCCCCGTTTCCGGATCGCGGTAAGGATGCGCCAGGTCGAGGAACCAGCGATATTCCCCGGTGGCGGAGCGGATGCGGTGCTGGCACCGGTGGACGCCGCCGCTGTCGCGCGCCGCCTGGAACGTGGCGACGACATGCGGCGCGTCTTCGGGGTGGATGAACGCACCGGCAATTTCGGCCGGGGCCATCGATCGGAACGGCGCGCCGGTGTAATCCGAGAATTGCCGATTCAGGAATTTCATCCGGCCCTCGCCATCGGCGATCCAGATGATCTGCGGCACCGTGTCGACCATCAGCCGGAACTGCGCCTCGCTGTCGCTCAGCGCCGCCTCGGCCCGGATGCGGTCGGTGGTGTCGGCCAGCACGCACATCACGCCGCCGGGCTGTCCGTCGTCGTCGAAGACCGGCGAGTAATCCAGGTTCATCCACACCTGTTCGGGTGCGCCATGGCGATGAAGCGTCAGTTCCTGGTCGCGATAGCGCAGCGTGCCGCCCGCCAGCACGACCCGCATGACATGGTCGTTGAACCCGGCGACCTCGTCCCAGCCGTCGCGCACCGGCGCACCGAGCAGCGCGGGATGCCGCTGCCCCGCAAAGACCGAATAGGCGTCGTTGTACAGCATGATGCCGTCCCGGCCCCACAACATCACCATGGGCACCGGAGAGCGCAGCAGGATCAGCGTGGCGGTGCGTAGCGACGCGCTCCAGTCCTCGATCCTGCCCAGGCCGCTGGCCGTCCAGTCGGCCTGCGCGATCAGCATTCCGCAGGCTCCACTCCCGCACAGATTGTCGCGGAAATGAGACGTCGCTGGCATGACGGGGGTCGGATCCTCGGGCTTCGCGCGCCGTCGATCGGGTCACGAACCAACCCATGGTAAACGAATTTGTCCGGCTTAGCGATGGCTTTCGCCGCAAAGCCTGTGGACAATCGCCGTCCCCGCAGCGCTCTATCGCACGGTGAGCCGCGCCAGGAACGACGCAAGGACGGCGACCGAGGAGAGAGCATGAACGAGCTGGAACAGGCGACCGTCCGCCGGATCACGTGGCGGCTGATGCCGCTGCTCGGCCTGCTCTATCTGGTCGCCTATATCGACCGGCAGAACATCTCCTATGCCAAGTTGCAGATGGTGGACGCACTGGGCCTGAGCGAGGCGGCGTTCGGGCTGGGCGCGTCGCTGTTCTTCATCGGCTATTTCCTGTTCGAGGTGCCGAGCAACGTCCTGCTCCACCGGGTCGGCGCGCATCGCTGGTTCGCGAGGATCATTGCCAGTTGGGGTGCGGTCACGGTGGCGCTGGCGTTCACGCCCAACGCGACCGTGTTCTATATCCTGCGCTTCCTGCTGGGCGCGGCGGAGGCGGGGTTCTTTCCGGGCGTTCTCTATGTCCTGACCCTGTGGTTTCCGGTCCGCTACCGCGCACGGGCGGTGGGATTGTTCATGCTGGCCAGCGCGGTCGCCAATGCGGTGGGCGGTGCGGTCGGCGGGCTGCTGCTCGACCAGGACGGAACGCTGGGGCTGGCGGGGTGGCAATGGGTGTTCCTGGCGACGGGCGTGCCCGCCATCGCGCTGGCGCCGGTCGTGCTGTTCGCCCTGCCGCGCGCGCCCGCCGGTGCCGCGTGGCTGAGCGCGGAGCAGAAGGACTGGCTGGCGCGCGAGCTGGCGGCGGGCGACGCGGAGGGCGAGGGCGCACATGGCGGCATCCTATCGGTACTGCGCGATCCCCGCGTCCTGCTGCTCTGCCTTGTCTATATCGGCTTTCCGCTGGCGGCGTACGGGCTCAGCTATTGGTTGCCGACGATCATTCGTGGGTTCGGCGTCTCCAACACGGTCAACGGGCTGCTGGGGATCATTCCCTGGACGCTGGTCGCCATTGCCCTGTGGGCAGTGCCGCGCCATGCCGCACGGTATCGCAACCCGGTATGGCATGCGGCGGGCCCCGCGCTGGCGGGGGCGGTGTTGTTGATCCTGAGCGTCGTGGTCGAGCCGGTGCCGCTGCGCTTCGCCTGCCTCAGCCTAGGCGCGGCGGCGATCTTTTCGGGGCAGCCCGCCTTCTGGACCTTGCCGCCGCGCTTCCTGTCGGGGGCGCGGGCGGCGGCGGGGTTCGCCGCGATCAACTCGGTCGGCAATCTGGGCGGCTTCATCGCCCAGGCGATCGTGCCCGCGATCCGCGACGGCACGGGCAGCGACACCGCGCCGATGCTGTTCCTGGCCGCCTGCCTGGCCCTGGCCGCGATCGGTGTGCTGCTGGTCGAACGGCGATTGCCGCGACCGGCGTGAGGGAAGCCGCCTCCTCGCCCTGGTGACGGAAAAAGGTTCCATCGTCGCCGGATGAAGTTCCTGACAGGATCACTGGGTGTCGAATGGGCGCAATTCAAGCATTCTGGCAATAATAACAATGTCTTGGCCAAGGCTTGGCCAATAACTGCAACATAAATTATATAAAAACCGGATATTTCAAAGTGTTTCCGGGTTGGGCCCCCGCACAGTGCGGAGACTATCATGGCCACGGCAGCCCTGCCCGATACACGGACGTCCCAGCCGTCGGATGGCGATCGCCGCCGCGCGACGCGCTGGTTACAATCGCTCAACTTCTTCATGGCGGACATGCAGGCGGGCATCGGCCCGTTCCTAGGCGTGTTCCTGCAACAACGCGGGTGGCAGACGGGGCCGATCGGCACCGTCATGACGCTGGGCGGCGTGGCGGGCATGGTGATGACCGTGCCGGCGGGCGCGTTCATCGACCATACCGACAAGAAGCGCTGGGTCGTCGTCGTCACCGGTATCTGCACGGTGCTGGCATCCTTCCTGATCCTCTGGTCGCAAACGGGCATCGTCGTCGGGGTCAGCCAGGTGGCGACCGCCATTGCGGGCGCGGCGATCGGTCCCGCCGTGACCGGCATGACGCTGGGCGTCGTCCGGCAGAAGGGCTTCAACGCGCAGAACGGGCGCAACCAGGCGTGGAACCATGCGGGCAACATGGTCGGCGCGGGACTTTCGGGATTCATGGGCTGGAAGTTCGGCATGCCCGCCATCTTCTTTCTTGCCGCCGCGTTCGGCGTGCTGGCGATCATCTCGGTCCTGTCGATCCCCGAGCGGGCGATCGACCACCGCGCCGCACGCGGCCTGGAGGGCAAGGAAGGCGAGGATGACCAGGACGGCGGCCAGGCGGAAGGCTTCAAGGCACTGCTGTCCAACAAGCCGATGCTGATCCTGGCGGCGGCGCTGGCGTGTTTCCATCTGGGCAACGGCGCGATGCTGCCGCTGTACGGCATGGCCGTCGTCGGCGCGGGCAAGGGCGATGCGGCGATGTTCACCGCGACGACCGTGATGGTGGCGCAGGCGGTGATGATCGTCGCCAGCCTGGTCGCGATGAAGGTCGCCGCCGGGCGGGGCTATTGGCTGGTCCTGCTGATCTCGTTCGCCGCCTTGCCACTGCGCGGGTTCCTGGCGGGCAGCTTCATCGAGCATTGGGGCGTCTGGCCGGTCCAGGCGCTCGACGGCATCGGCGCGGGGTTGCAGAGCGTCGCGGTGCCCGGCCTCGTCGCCTGCCTGCTCAGCGGCACCGGCCGGGTCAATGTCGGCCAGGGTGCGGTCATGACCATCCAGGGTGTCGGCGCATCGCTGTCGCCCGCGATCGGCGGCTGGCTGGCGCAGGAACTGGGCTATCAGACGGCCTTCTACATCCTCGGTGGCTTTGCCGTGGCGAGCCTGGGCCTGTGGATCGGCTTTGCGGGCATTCTGCGCCCCGCCTGTTCCGGTGGAGCCAAGCCCGAGGAGGCACAGGCATGAGCGGTATCGCCTGGGTCCATATCGGCGACCTGCATCTGGACGAAGCGGACGACTGGCAGGGGCTCGACCGGCTGAACACTATCGTCGCGCAGGTGAATGCGCGGATGGGCGACGCGGACTTCGTCTTCGTACCCGGCGACAACGCCAATCACGGCACGCCCGCGCAATATGCCCGGATGGTCGAGGCGCTGGCACCGCTGTCGCTGCCATGGCGGATCATCCCCGGCGACCATGATTTCGAGCCGGGCGACCTGTCCGCCTATGACGCGGCGATCCCCGAGGCGAACCGGCCCGAGACCGAGGTCATCGCGGGCCATCGCTGCCTGTTCTTCGACATCGTCTCGGCCGGGGCGGGCGGGCCCGACTTCCGGCTGACCATGCACCACCGCAACCGGTTGGCCGAGGAACTGGCGCGGGCGAAGGCGTCGGGCGAAGTGCCCTTGATCTTCATGCACGCCTATCCCGGCGATCTGGCGGCCGATGGCGACCGGATCGCGCGCCAGTTCATCGACGGCGAGGTCGCCTTCGTCGATACCGGCCACACCCATTATAACGAACTGCTGAACGATGGCCGCGTCCTTTACGGCGCGACCCGTTCCACCGCGCAGATCGAGGAGGATGGCGGGGCGCCGGGCTTCACCATCGTCTGTGTTCAGGACCGGGTGGTCAGTTGGCGCTTCCGGCGGCTGGATGCGCCCTGGCCGCATGTCCAGATCGTATCGCCGGGCGACATCCGCCTGATCACGCGCCCGACCGATCCGCATCAGGTGCCCAGGCCCGGCGCGGTCGAGCTGGTGGCGCGGGTGTTCGGCGCGACCGACGATGCGCAGCCCGTCGCACGGGTCGGCGGGATCGACCTGCCGATGGTGCGCGGCGAGGACAGCCTGTGGCGCGCGAGCGTGACCCTGGCGGAAGGGCTGAACACCGTCGAGGTCCACTGCGGCACGGGCCATGACCGGATCGACTGTCTGGTCCGCGATGCCCATTCCATCCCGAAGCGCCGCCTGCCTGTGGCACCGGGCGAGGATTGCCATGCCATCGGCGCCTGGCCTATCGCCGGGATCGACGGGGCCCAGCTCGGCCCGAACAAGAATGGATGCGGATGGTGACCTTTGCCTATGGAGCCACCTGGGCGATTGCGGGGCTGTCCACCGCGGGGGTGATTGCGCGGCCGATGCGCTGGCCCGAATGGATCTGGGCGGTGGCGGGCGCGGTCCTGCTGATCGTGCTGGGGCTGATGCCTTGGCACGAGGCCGGGCAGGCAGTGGCCAAGGGCACTGACGTCTATCTCTTCCTGATCGGCATGATGCTGCTCAGCGAAACGGCGCGCGAGCATGGCGCATTCGACTGGATCGCGGCCACCGCCGTCAACATGGCGGGTCGGTCGCGCGCTAGGCTGTTCGCGCTCGTCTATGCGACCGGCGTGGTGGTCACGACCTTCATGTCCAACGACGCGACCGCCGTGGTGCTGACCCCGGCCGTGTTCGTCGCAGCCAAGAAGGCCAAGGCCGATCCGCTGCCCCTGCTCTTTGCCTGTGCGCTGATCGCCAATGCCGCCAGCTTCGTGCTGCCCATCTCCAACCCGGCCAATCTCGTTCTGTACGGCGGGCACATGCCGCCGCTGGGCGCGTGGATGAAGGCCTTTGCGCTGCCCTCGATCGCGTCGATCGCGGTAACCTTCGCGGTACTGCGTTTCACCCAGCGGGCACGGATTGCGGGGACGTGCGAGTGCGACGTGGCGCGCGATCCGCTGTCTACGGGCGGCAAGCTGGCGATTGCGGGCATCGTGCTGACCGCGCTGCTGCTGCTCGTCGTGTCGGCGCTGGATGCCGAACTTGGCCTGCCCACCGCGATCGCCGGGATCGCGACGGCGGTGATCGTGTCGCTGCTGGCCGGGCGCTCGCCGGTGACGCTGGCGAAGTCGGTATCCTGGGGCGTGCTGCCGCTGGTCGCCGGGCTGTTCGTGCTGGTCGAGGCGCTCGACCGGACCGGCGTGATCGCATGGGTGGCGCAGGGGCTTCGCGACATGCTGACCGATCCGACACGTGCGGCGGCGGTGTCGGGCACGACGCTGGCGTTCGTCAGCAATGCGATGAACAACCTGCCCGCCGGTCTCGTCGCCAGCAGCGCGATCGCTCAGGCGCATCCGCCGCAGATCGTCACCGACGCGCTGCTGATCGGTGTCGACCTGGGGCCGAACCTGTCGGTGACGGGATCGCTGGCGACGATCCTGTGGCTTCAGGCGATCCGCCGCGAAGGCGAGGATGTGAGCTTCCTCGCCTTCCTGAAGGTCGGTGCGGTGGCGATGCCGCTGGCGTTGCTGGCGGCGCTGGGGATGCGGTTGTTGATCGGGTAGGGGCCTATGGAAGAGGTTGGCGCGTTGCCTTCGACTTCGCTCAGGCTGAACGGAGTAAGGGTTTTGCTTCCGGCTTCAATTCGGCGGGGGGAATTGATCCCAAAGTCCGTTCAGCCTGAGCGAAGTCGAAGGCCAAGGGCTTACAGCGCCCCCAGGTCGATCGGCCCGTCCTTGTCCAGCCACTGCCCCGCCTCCGGCATTGGGTATTTCAGCCCGGTGGCGCAGTTGAACAGCACGACGCGCTCGTCCTCGTCGACCAGATTGTCGCGCACCGCCTGATTGTACGCCGCCAGCGTCGCGCCACCCTCGGGGCAGAGCAACAGGCCGTCCTTCTTCGCGCAGTCCTCCACCGCCTTCAGGATCGCAGGGTCACCCACCGCCAGCGCCGCGCCGCCGGACTCCCGCACCGCACGCAGGATCAGGAAGTCGCCGATGGCCTTGGGCACGCGAATCCCCGCCGCCACGGTCGCTGCGTCCTCCCAGCGTTCGGCATGCTCCTCGCCCGCCTCATACGCGCGGACGATGGGCGCGCAGCCGCTGGCCTGTACCGCATACATGCGCGGTCGCTTCGATCCGATCCAGCCCAGCCGCTCCATCTCGTCGAACGCCTTCCACATGCCGATCAGGCCGGTGCCGCCGCCGGTCGGATAGAAGATCGCATCGGGCAGTTCCCAGCCAAGTTGCGCGGCCAGTTCCAGCCCCATCGTCTTCTTGCCCTCGATCCGGTACGGCTCCTTCAGCGTGGAGAAGTCGAACCAGCGCCCCTCCGTCGCGCCGCGCCCGACGATCGCGCCGCATTCGTCGATCTGGCCGTTGACCCGCCAGACGCGCGCGCCCTGCGCGGCGATCTCGCGGACATTCACTTCCGGCGTTTCCTCCGGGCAGAGGATCACCGTCTCGATCCCGCAGCGCGCGGCATAGGCGGCCAGCGCCGCGCCCGCATTGCCGTTGGTCGGCATCGCGATCCGCGTCACGCCAAGTTCGCGCGCCATCGCCACCGCCATCACCAGCCCGCGCGCCTTGAACGATCCGGTGGGCAGCCGCCCCTCGTCCTTGACCAGCACCGTGTCCCCGCCCGAACGCGGGATGGGGATCAGCGGCGTCTCGATCTCGCCCAGCGACACGATGCTGCCAGTCCGCCGCACGGGCAGCAGTTCGCGCCAGCGCCACAGATCGGTGTCGCGCGCGGCGATCGCGTCGCGCGACACCGCCCGGCCCAGCGCCTCCAGGTCGTAGCGCACCAGCAGCGGCCGCCCGGCGCGCGACAGGCCGTGGAGCTGGTCCGCCTCGTAACGCTCGCCGGTCAGCGAGCATTCCAGATGGGTGACGAAGGTCGGGCGGTCTTCGGTGAGGTTGCGATTCATGGGGTCAGCCTATCGGCCGAAACCGCCCAGCGCCATAGGCTTAGCCCGGTGTCGCCGCCGATCCGGCGAGCAGGCCGCCGTCGATGGTGAATTCCGAACCGGTGATGTAGGTCGCCTCGTCCGAGGCCAGCATGACGGCGATCGCCGCCACTTCGTCCGGCTCGCCGAAACGCTTGAGCGGGGTGTCGGCGACCAGCGCGGCCATCTTAGCCGCGCGGTCGGGCCCGTCGCCCAGCATCGGTTCCCAGATCGGGGTCAGGATCGCGGCGGGGTGGATGGAGTTGCAGCGGATCCTCCACCCGGCCTGTGCGCAATAGAGCGCGACCGTCTTGCTATGGTTGCGGATCGCCGCCTTGGACGAGGCATAGGCCGCGGCACTCGGAATGCCGACCAACCCCGAGCGCGACGAGATGTTGATGATCGACCCCGCACCCGCCGCCTTCATCGCGCCGATGGCATAGCGACAGCCGAGGAACGTGCCGTCCAGATTGACCCGGTGCACCGCGCGCCAGTCCGCCAGGCTGGCATGTTCCGGGTCGTGGGATACGAAACCGTCCTCGAACCCGGTGATCCCGGCATTGTTGACGACGACATCGGCGGTGGGAACGGCCTGGGCCAACCGGGTCCAGTCGGCCTCTTCGGCAACGTCCAACCGTTCGAAGCGACAACCGAGCGCGTCGGCGGCGGCCCGGCCGGAGTCGGTATCGCGATCGGTCAGGATGACGGTCGCGCCTTCGTCGTGAAAGCGGCGGGCGATGGCGTAGCCGATCCCACGCGCGGCGCCGGTGACGACGCACGTCTTGTTGTGCAAGCGTTGCATAAATCTCTCGAAATGATGGGGCAGGTGGCGGCGTTTGCCGCTTCGTAAAGCCTGTGCCGCGTCAGCGGTGCCGCTGGATCATGTCGAGAACTCCCGGTGTCAGCTCCGTCCTACCACCGATCGGTATCGGCTTCATCCTGTTTGTCCGCGTGAACGGACTATCGCTTCGCCAGCTCCGCAATCTGCCGGTCGTGCACCCGCGACAGCGTCACCACCGCCGTCATCGCACCGATCAGGCACATCAGCATGTCCCATTGCGTGTCCCAGGGATCGCCTTGCGTCCCCAGAAACTCGTCCGCGCCCTGGCCCAATGCCATCGCCGCGCCGAACTCGACCAGTTCATAGGCGGCGCTCACCGCCAGGCAGCAGGCGATCACCAGGACGGTCAGCAGCGCGCCGCGTGCCAGACCGCCCAGCCGGATCAGCGCTTCGCGAAAGACGATGGCGGGCACGAAGCCCTGCGCGAAATGGCCCAGCCGGTCATAGGGATTGCGCGCCAGATGCAGCCAGTCCCGCACCCAGTCCCCGGCGGGCACCCGCGCATAGCTGTACGCGCCGCCGAGCATCAGGATCAGGCCATGAATTCCGATCAACGCCAGCGCCAGCCCGGTCAGCGGAAAGCGGTGTCGCAAGCCCCAGAGCAGCGGCAGCGCCACCAGCACCGGTGCGACCTCCATCCACCAGGTCGCCCGGTCGAACGGCTGCGTCCCGGAGGCGATCAGCCCCACCGCCCAGACCGCGCTCAGTAGCGTCAGTCGCATCCCGCTCCCTGTCATCGGCCCACCGTCATGCCGCGACGATAGCGGCGGAAGAGGGCAGGGCAAGCGCATCCCGGTTGCCCCGGCCGGCTCGGGATGCGAAGGGCGGGCATCCCATCAGGACAGGCCCGCCATGATCATACGCAGCGACGAATTTCAGGATGTCGAGGTGCCCGGCAGCGGCGCGATGCGGATGCACCTGTTCCGCCCGGCGGTCGACGGGCGCTTCCCCGGCATCCTCCTGTTCTCCGAAATCTATCAGGTGACGGCCCCCATCCGGCGGCTGGCGGCGATGCTGGCGGGGCAGGGTTATGTCGTCGCGGTGCCCGAGGTCTATCATGAATATGAGCCCGCCGGCACGGTGCTCGCCTATGACAAGCCCGGCACGGACCGGGGCAACGACCTGAAATTCACCAAGCCCGTGTCCGCCTATGATGCCGATGCGACGGCGGCCCTGACCGCGCTGGCCGCGCACCCGGCGTGCAACGGACGGCTGGGGACCTTCGGCGTGTGCCTGGGCGGGCATCTGGCGTACCGTGCGGCCCTCGACCCGCGCGTGGGGGCGGCGGCGTGCTTCTATGCGACCGACATCCATTCGGGCACGCTGGGCGAGGGACGCCATGACGACAGCCTGGCGCGGATGGACGCGCTGAAGGCCGAGACGATGTTCGTCTGGGGACGGCAGGATCCGCACGTCCCCTATGCCGGGCGCGAGGTGATCCGGGCGCGGCTGGAAGAGGTGGGCGCGTCCTATGAATGGCATGAGGTCGCGGGACAGCATGCCTTTCTGCGCGATGAAGGGCCGCGCTATGACCCGGCGTTGTTCCTGCAGGCGATGGGCTGGACGCTGGCGCTGTACGCACGCGCGCTGCGCTGACGGACGGCGACTGACGGGGGGCGGCCGGATCGGTCGCTTTCCGTTGCGGCGGCGTATTTCTTTGCCGAAGTTTAACGACTTGTGACCATTATGGGCGGAAACAGAGATGCTTCCCGCCTTATGCTGACTCGCTTATCATCGCGCCGCCGTCCGGGCACGACGCGTTCGATCCTGTCGGATCGGCGAGGGGCGACGATCGTCGAGTTCGCGCTGGTCGCGACACCCTTTATCGCGCTGATCCTGGCGATCCTCCAGACGAGCCTCGCCTATTTCGCGCAGGAAGCGCTGGAAAGCGCGGTCGAGATATCGGCGCGCAGCGTGGTGACGGGCCAGGCGCAGTTCGCCGATATCCAGTCGAGCGGCCAGGGCATGACCCCCGCCCAGTTGGCCGAGCGGTTCCGTCAGGCGGCGTGCAAGGGGCTGCCCGGCTTCATGTCGTGCGCGCGGCTCTATGTCGATGTGCGGCGCGCGGGGGCGGGCACGGTGCCCGGCGGCGAGGGCCTGGCGCTGACCTTTGACCAAAATGGGAAGCCGGCCAATGCCTTTTCCTATGACCTGGGGGCGCAGGGGTCGCTGGTGATGATCCGCTTCATCTATCTCTGGCCGATGCGGATCGCGCCGTCCGCCGACCTGTCGGGGGCGAGCAGCGGCCAGTCGGTGCTGATGGCGACATCGGTCTCCAAGTCGGAAGCCTATAGCTGATGCGCGCGATCGCGAAGATGCGCGCCCGGGCCGGGCTTGCGATATTGCGTGACCGACGCGGCGTGGCGATGGTGGAATTCGCGCTGGTGCTGCCGGTCATGCTGCTCCTGTATCTGGGCGGGGTGCAGTTGCAGGATGCCATGTCCTGCAAGCGCAAGGTGACGATCACCACCCGCGCCGCCGCCGACCTGGTCGCGCAGAACACGACCGGCACGACCACGGCCGCCGAAATCCAGGCCAATCTGCTCGCCGCTGCGCAGGTGATGCAGCCTTATGCGCCCGCCACGGCGCAGATCAGATTGACCGAGATCACGACCGACAGCCAGGGCCGGACCTTCATCATCTGGAGCCGTGGGCAGAACACCTATCCGTATCCGCGCGGTATACGGGTGCGGGTCAACCCCGCGATGAGCGCCCCGGGCAGCAGCTTTCTGGTCGCGCAGGTCAGCTATGACTATCGCCCGGCCGCGACCTTCGGCACGTTCGGCTCCATCAGACTCGACGACATCATATGGATGGTCCCGCGCAATACGGACCAGATCGCCTGTTCGGATTGCTGACCCTCATGAACCTGTCCTTCCTTCGCGCCGCGTTCGGCGTGCTTCGGCATCGCCGGGGCGCGGTGATGATGATGTTCGCCCTGGCCCTGCCGGTGCTGGTCTTCTCGATCGGCATGGGGATCGATTACGCCCGCGCGATGAAGGCGCGGACGAAGCTGAACGCGATCGCCGATTCTGCGGCGTTGTCCGCCGTCAGCAAGACCGCATTGGGAATGAGCGACGACGCGGCGGTGGCCTATGCCCTGCGTGTCTTCAACGCCCAGGCCACCAGCCTCGTCAATGCGGGCGAGATCGCCATCACGAACGTCGCAATCACCGCGCCGACCGACAATATGGGGCGGCGCAATGCCGTGGTCACTTACACGGGCACGTCGAACAACGTCTTCGCCGCCGTCCTGGGGGTGAACACGCTCGCCATCTCGGGCCAGTCCCAGACGACTAACGCGACCGCGCCCGACATCGATTTCTACATGCTGCTCGACGTGTCGAGTTCGATGGCCTTGCCCACGACCAGCGCCGGGCTGGCCAAGGTGGCGGCGAGCAATTCGCAGAAATGCCAGTTCGCCTGTCATTCGACCAATGACCTGACCGGCCGGGATGCGAACGGCAACGTCACCGATCTTTACGGCGTCGCCAAGTCCTATGGCCTGAACCTGCGCATCGACGAGGAGGGGGCCGCGCTTTCGAAGCTGGCGGACACGGCGACCAGCACGTCCAGCAAGAACGGCGCGCAGTATCAGATCGCGATCGCGACATTCCGGGGGAAAGGCGGCTTTGCCATTCTGCAGGGCAAGACGCCCCACATGGCGGACGCGGCGAGCAAGTCGAAGGATTTGAAGCCTTCGCTATTCTACAAAAACGGATGCCCGACATCGGCATGCCAATCGACCGAAGTCGGTTTCCGGGATACCGATACCGGCACCAGCGACGCGATGGACCAGATCAACAGCCAGTTGATCACCGCGCCCGGCACCGGCATCGGCACCGCCGCGGCGCAGGGGGTCATGTTCATCGTCACCGACGGGATGCGCGACGAATATCGCGCCAGCGGGGTGCCCGAGATTCCGCTCGAAACCGCCAAATGCGACATGATCAAGGCGCGCGGCATTCGGATCGCGGTGCTCTATACCGAATATCTGTCCGACGCGCTGACCGGTGATCCCTGGTCCGAGAAGAACGTCGCGCCCTATCTCTACAAGATCGAGCCCGCGCTCCAGGCCTGTGCGTCGCCCGGCCTTTATACCAAGGTATCGACCGATCAGGATATCGCGGCGGCGATGGGTGCCCTGTTCCAGACCGCCGTGGCGACCGCGCGCATCACCCGGTGACGCGCGCGGGGCGGGCGGCTTATCCCGCCAGCGCCTCGACCTGTTCGGCCAGTTCCAGCCAGCGCATCTCGGCCTCGTCCTTGTCCGCCCGCGCCTTTTCGATCGCCTTCATCAGCCGGTCGAACTGGGCGGGGTCCTTGGCATAGAGATCGGGGTCGGCCAGCTTGGCCTCGTCGCGCGCGATACCGGCTTCCAGCTCCTCGATCCGCTTGGGCAGCAGTTCGTAATCGCGCTGGTCCTTGTAGCTGAGCTTGGTCTTCGCCTGGGCAGGCGCGGCGGGGGAGGGTGCGGCCTTGGCGGCGGCCTTCTTCGCCTCGGGCGCGGCCTTGCGCTTGGCGACCCAGTCGGCATAGCCGCCCGCCACCACATCGACATTGCCCGACCCGTCGAGCCCCAGCGTCACCGTCACCGTGCGGTCGAGAAAGTCGCGATCGTGGCTGACGATCAGGACGGTCCCCTCGTAATCGCCGATCACCTCCTGCAACAGGTCGAGCGTCTCCAGGTCCAAGTCGTTGGTCGGCTCGTCGAGCACCAGCAGGTTCGATTCCCGCGCGAATTCACGGGCGAGCAGCAGGCGCGAGCGCTCACCGCCCGACAGCGTCCCGATCTTGGCCTCGGCCAGCGAGGGGTCGAACAGGAATTCCTTCAAATAGCCGTGGATGTGCTTGCGCACGCCGCGCACGTCGATCCAGTCGCCGCCATCGGCCACAACCTCGCGAACCCGCTTTTCCGGCGCCATCAACTTGCGCTGCTGGTCGATGATGATGCCGTCCAGCGTCTTGGCCAGGAACACGCTGCCCTCGTCGGGCTGGATCTCGCCGGTCAGCAGGCGCAACAGCGTCGTTTTCCCTGCGCCGTTCGAACCCACGATGCCGATCCGGTCGCCGCGCGTGACCTTCAGGGTCAGGTCCTTGATGATCGTGCGGTCGCCATAGCGCTTGGTGACATGCTCGGCCTTGATGACCTCCTTGGTCTTCACGTCGTCCGACGTGATGCCGAGCTTGGCCGCGCCCTGCGGCCCGATCATGGCGGCGCGGCTGGCGCGCATCTGCACCAGCTTTTCCAGGCGGCCCTGGTTGCGCTTGCGCCGCGCGGTCACGCCGCGGTGGAGCCAGTGCTCCTCGATCTTGAGTTTTGCGTCCAGCTTTTCGGCGGCGCGCTGTTCCTCGGCATAGACCTGTTCGGTCCACGCATCGAAGCCGCCGAAGCCGACCTCGTTGCGGCGCATCTGCCCGCGATCGAGCCACAGCGTCGACTTGGTCAGCCGGGTCAGGAAGGTCCGGTCGTGGCTGATGACGACGAACGCGCCGGTGAAGCGCTTCAGCCAGTCCTCCAGCCATTCGATCGCGGCGAGGTCGAGATGGTTGGTCGGCTCGTCGAGCAGCAGCACGTCCGGGTTCATCGCCAGCGCGCGCACGATCGCGGCGCGGCGGCGCTCGCCGCCGCTGGCGGTCGCGGCGTCGCGGGTCAGGTCGATGCCCAGTTGTCCGGCGATGGCATCGGCCTCATAGGCCTCCGGCGCATCGTCGCCCGCCAGGACATAGTCGGCCAGCGTCGTGCAGGCCGTCAGGTCGGGGTCCTGTTCCAGATAGACGACGTGGGTGCCCGGCACGATCACGCGCCGTCCCTCGTCGGAATCGATGATTCCGGCCATCAGCTTGAGGAGGGTCGACTTGCCCGCGCCGTTGCGCCCGATCAGCGCCAGCCGGTCGCGCGGACCGACATGGATATCGAGATGCCGGAAGAGCCAGCCCGAGCCTTGAACAAGGCCCAGGTCTTCGTAGGAAAGAACGGGTGCTGCCATGATAAGTGGCAGTTAGGGGCGGATCGGGAACCCGGCAAGCGCCCCATGCGCTGTCGCGCCGCTGTATGATCCATTCAGAGGCTGTTCAACGGTTGCCCGCTATGCCAGTTTCATGCCGATGACCGTCCTTCTGGCTCTGCTCGCCGCACCGATGGGCTCGCCGCCGATGATCCAACCGCCCCTGGACGTGGGTGGCGATCAGCGTCGCGGCGACCAGATCCGCGCCTATCAGCAGCGCAAGGAAGGCAACCTGTCGCTACGCGAGATCGAGGCGCGCGTGGTGCCCACCATGCGCGACTCGCAGTATATCGGCTTCGACTATGATGCGGGTGCGGCGGTTTACACGCTCAAATTCCTGCGCAATGGCACGGTCATCTGGGTGGAAGTGGACGGCCGCACGGGCAAGGTCATCGGTCGGACCGACGGCTGATGGCCGTGTCGTCCGGCACCCCAATGAATTTACAGGGAGTTTTGCGATGCGCGTTCTGATCGTCGAGGACGAGCCCAATCTCGGCCAGCAGTTGAAGAATACGCTGGAGGGCGCAGGATACGCCATCGACCTCGCCACCGATGGCGAGGAAGGGCATTTCCTGGGTTCGACCGAAAGCTACGACGCGATCGTCCTCGACCTGGGCCTGCCCGAGGTCGACGGGCTGACCGTGCTCGACCGTTGGCGCAAAGAGGGCAAGACGACGCCCGTCCTGGTCCTGACCGCGCGCGACAGCTGGTCGGACAAGGTCGCCGGGCTCGACGCGGGCGCGGACGACTATGTCGCCAAGCCGTTCCAGACCGAGGAACTGATCGCCCGGCTTCGCGCGCTGATCCGGCGCGCCAGCGGCAACGCCTCGTCCGAACTGACGGCGGGCGACGTCCGCCTCGACACCCGTTCGGGCAAGGTCACGCGGGCTGGCGAACCGGTGAAGCTGACCGCGCAGGAATATAAGCTGCTCTCCTATCTGCTTCATCACAAGGGCAAGGTGGTCAGCCGCACCGAGCTGATCGAACATATCTACGACCAGGATTTCGACCGCGATTCGAACACGATCGAGGTGTTCGTGACGCGTATCCGCAAGAAGCTGGGCCAGGACGTCATCACCACCATTCGCGGCCTGGGCTACAGCCTGGACGACCCGGCGGCGGGTGCGCCGACGGGCGGGGCGGCCTGATCGGCCATTCCCGGTGAAGGACGGACCCATCATGCGCCCGACCCTGCGGACGGGGTCGCTGTCGCGCCGCATGATCCTGATCGCCGCGGGGTGGATCATGGTCCTGCTGGCGGGCGGCGGCTTTGCGCTCGACCGGGTGCTGGTGTCCGCCGTCACGCAAAATTTCGACGATCGCCAGGCCTATGTGCTGAAGTCGCTGCTGGTGTCCGCCGGGATTGATTCGAACGGCGAGGTTTGGTTCAATCGGGAGCCCGCCGATCAGGGGTTTCTGGAGCCTGGCTCGGGCATCTACTGGCAGGTTTCCGGCAAGGGCTATGACCCCTTTCCGTCACGGTCGTTATGGGATCGGCGACTTGCTTATGGCCCGGTACGGAGCGACGACGACATCCACGTCTATACCAGTACCCAGTTCGCGGACGAAAAGCTGCGCATCGTCGAGCGTGACGTGAAGCTGCCCGGATCGAATGTCCGCTGGCGCTTTCAGGTGGCCCAGCGAACAACGGAACTCGATGCACAGGTCAGCGCGCTGCGCCGCATCCTGATCCGCAGCTTCGCGCTGTTGGGCGTCGGCCTGCTCCTGATGGCGGCGATGCAGACCTTCTACGGCCTCTACCCCTTGCGCCGCGTGCGTGAGGAGATCGCGGCGATGCGTGCGGGCAAGGCGGACCGGGTGTCCGACGCGATGCCCAACGAAGTCGCGCCGATGGTCGAAGAGCTGAACGCGCTCATCGAGCATAACGAGAAGCAGGCCGAGGAAGCGCGCCGTCACGCGGGGAACCTCGCCCATGCGCTCAAGACGCCGCTGACCGTCATCATGAACGCCGCCACCGCGCAGTCCGAGGATCTGGCCGAGACGGTGATCCGCGAGGCGCGCACGATGCGCCGCCAGGTCGACCATCACCTGGCGCGCGCCCGCGCGGTCGGGCGGCGCGGCTCGGCGCATAGCCGCGCGGAGGTCTGGCCCAGCCTGCAATCGGTCGAGCGCGCCGTCGGCCGCCTCTATCGCCATGTCCGCATCGATATCGACGGCCCCAAGGATCTGGTCGTCCATGTCGAGCGACAGGATCTGGACGAGATGCTCGGCAACCTGGTCGAGAATGCGGCCAAATATGGCGGCGGCAGCGTCTTCGTGACGGTCGGCGCGCAGGCGGGCTTCGTCGAGATTCTGGTCGAGGATGACGGCACCGGCATCCCCGAGAATGAACGCGTCCGCATATTCGACCGCGGCGTCCGGCTGGATACGGGCAAGCCAGGCACGGGTCTTGGCCTCGCCATCGTACGCGACGTGGCGGAGATTTACGGCGGCACCGTCTCGCTGGAGGAGAGCGAGGACCTGGGTGGCCTGCTGGTGCGGCTCAGGCTTCCGGCGGCGGTGGGGTGATATTGGTTCGCGCGGAGGCGCGGAGGGGGGGGCGGACGCGCGGTGATGTGGGGATTTGCACATCTTCGATGGGCGTTGCCGTCAACCGTAAATATTCCTCCCCTGCAAGGGGAGGGGGACCATCCGAAGGATGGTGGAGGGGTGTCACCCCTATCGAGAGCGGGACACCCTTCCGTCAGCGCTCCGCGCTGCCACCTCCCCTTACAGGGGAGGGATAACGGGGAAGCGGACCGCCGATCCAACAAGCCAGACCCCTCCGCGTCCTCCGCGCGAACCAAGATCAGGCCGCCACCGTCTCCAGCGCATCCATCGCCCGTGCCGCAATCCCGATCGAGCGTTTGCGCGCGTCGTGGTCGAAGATCGAGCTGACCACCATCACCTCGTCCACCTTGGTCCGCTCGATGAAGGCGGCGAGTTGGCGTTCCACGGTGGCAGGCGCACCGATCGCCGAGCAGGACAGGACGTGGTCGAGGATCGCCGAGCCTTGCGCGCCCAGGCTCTCGCGATAGCCGGGGACGGGCGGGGGCAGTTTGCCGGGGCGGCCGGTGCGCAGTGCGACGAAGGCCTGTTGCTGCGAGCTCGCCAGGAACTCGGCCTCTTCGTCGGTGTCGGCGGCGAAGACGTTGAAGCCCGCCATTGCATAGGGCTTGTCGAGCACCGCCGATGGCCGGAAGTCTCGGCGATAGACGGCCAGCGCATCGTCCAGCGCGTCGGGCGCGAAGTGCGAGGCAAAGGCATAGGGCAGGCCCAGCGCGGCGGCGAGCTGCGCGCCGTAGAGGCTGGATCCTAGGATCCACATCTGCGGCTTCGCGCCCGCACCGGGTGTCGCGACGATGCCGGTCTGGCCGTCATCGGCGAAATAGCTTTGCAGCTCCATCACGTCGCGGGGGAAGGCGTTGGGATCGCTGTCCAGTGTCCGGCGCAGTGCGCGCGCGACGCGCTGGTCCGATCCCGGCGCGCGGCCCAGGCCCAGGTCGATGCGGCCGGGGAACAGCGCGTCGAGCGTCCCGAACTGCTCGGCAATGGTCAGCGGCGCATGGTTGGGCAGCATGATGCCGCCCGCCCCGACGCGGATGGTCTTCGTCGCCTGCGCGACATGGCCCAGCACCACGGCGGTCGCCGCCGACGCGATGCCCGCCATGCCGTGATGCTCGGCGGTCCAATAACGGTGAAAGCCGACCGCCTCGGCATGAACGGCCAGGTCGGCGGCATTGGCCAGCGCCTGGGCCACGGTGCCGCCTTCAATGACGGGCACCAGATCGAGCAGCGAATAACGTGTCATATGAGACAGATGGGGACGCCGTAGCGCCCCCGCCAGCCAAGACCGGGTATCAGAAGGTCAAGCCATACTTCACCGCCATGCCCCGTTCGGGCGGAAGCGCCGCGATATGACCGGGATCACGCCGCCAGAAGAGATGCGTCGACAGCTCGCCGCGACCGACCATCACGCCGTGCCGCGCCTCGACCAGCAACTCCCGGCCGGTGGGGGCCAGGCTCATGCGCTGGGTCGTCCAGCCATCGACCGCGGCGGTCGCATAGTCCCAATGCGCGGGCAGCAGCAGGTCGAGCCTGCCGCTGTTCACGCGCAGCGGCTGCGACAGGCGCAGGTCGAACCGGTCGCCGCCGAACAGCCCGGCCTTGCCCGCCTCGACCGACCAGGACCGGCTTTGCAACATGCCGCCGCCCAGCCCGCCGCTGGCGCGGGTCCAGCCCTGGCGCCAACGCGCACCCAGCGCCCAGCCGCTCGCATCGCTCCACCGGGTGGCGGTGTCGGCGAACCAGCTGACCCCGCGCGCCTGGCCCAGCGCGCCGCCGAACCAGCCGCCGAGCACGGTCGCCCGCTCGTCCAGCCGGGTCATGCCCAGCGACAGGGCGACCGCGCCCAGGCGCCGGTCGATGGTGACCGCGCTCTGGTCGTAGCGTGGCGACGCGGTGCCGGGCACCGACGAGGCGAAGCGGCCGCTCTCGGCCATGACGTTCAGGCCGATGCCGCCCAGCATGTGCCGCATCGCGACCGAGGCGGTGGGCGCGCGGTCGGCGCCAAAGCCCGGATCGTTCAGCAGGAATGGCGCGCCAGCCTGTCCGGTCCACCCGGCGACCAGCGCGTCGCCGCCACTGGAAAAGCCCACGCCGATGGCGGTGGTCGGATCGAGGACCTGGGTCACGCTGCCCGCGACAATCCGGCGGGTCGGCGCGGCGACATCGCCGGGTACGGTCGAGCGCAACCGCGCCTCGCCCGGCATCTGCATGGCGCTGGTCAGCGCGATCGAGCGGCGGCCATCGCCGATCACCGCGCCCTCGACCCGGCCGAGCAAGGCGGGTGACAGCATCGCGCGCGGGCTGGCCTGCGCGATCGTGCCGGACACGTCGACCCGATAGGCGCGGGCATAGCCGTCGAGCGCGACCAGGCTGAGCGTGCCGGTGCGCGCGTCGCCCATGGCGGGGGACAGGCGCGCATTGATGCCCATGGCGACGGCGGCGGTCGTCCCCGCCGCGCTGCCCGCCACGTTCAACGCGCCGACCGGCTGGAACGCGGCGGTCAGGTCCAGCGTGCCGCGCCCATAGACGTCGTCGGTGCCGCTGGCCCCGCTGTCGCGCGCGGTCTTCAGCAGCAGGTCGACGATCTGCGCGCCGGTCAGGTTCGGAAAGGCCTGGGCCAGCAGGGCGGCCGCGCCGCTGATCTGCGGTGCGGCAAAGGACGTGCCCGACCAGAGATAGCGTTTGCCGGTGGCGTCGGGGGCCTCCACCTGCTCGCCCAGCGCGGTCAGGTAGTGCGCGGCGGTCTGTCCGGCACGGTTGCTGAAGGTCGAGATGGTGCCCGTGGTCCCGACCGATCCGGCGACGATCACCTGCCCGCGCGACACGGTGTTGTCGTTGGCGATCTGCGCCATCAGCGTCGGGTTGGACTCGCCGTTATTGCCTGCCGAGAAGACCAGGACCATACCCGCCGCCGTCGCCCGGTTGATCGCGCTCAGCAGCGCGGCGGGCGGCGTGTCGTTGGACCCCAGCGAGATGTTGACGACCCGCGCGCCCGCCAGCCGTGCGGTATCGAGCCCCCGGGCGATCGCGTCCGACGAAAAGGCGCAGTTGCCCACCCCCGCGCTGGTCGTGCCGCTGGCGCAGCTGCCCGGCTGGTCGGCGCGCAGGACGACCAGCGTGGCATCGAAGGCGACGCCCTGCGCCTTGTTGCCGCCGCGACCGCCGACCGCCGTGAAGGCCACCGCCGTGCCGTGGCCGCCCTCGTCCGCCGTGCCGCGCGAGCCGCCCGCGACATCGGCCGACGCCGACGAAATACGGCCGTCGAACAGGCCGGTCCGCGTATCGAGCCCGGAGTCGATGACGCCCAGCGTGACGCCCGCCCCCGTCGCGCCGCGCTGATAGGCGGCGAGCGCATTCATCGCCACCGCGCCCTGCGTCGCGCGGTAACCGGCGGTATCGTAATTCTGCCTGGGCGTTGCCGTGGGAGTCGGTGAGGGTGAGGGTGTCGGCGTCGTGATCGTCGTGGAAATGGGCGTCGTGGTCGTCACCGGCTGGCTGGAGGGAGATTGAACCGCTCCGCTGCCACCGCCGCATGCGGTCAACGTCGCACCCGCGCAGCCCAGCGCAATTCCCAGGCGAGCGATACGCTCCGCCTTCTGCGCACCGCGCATCCGATAGTCCTGCCCCATTTGCCCCGATTCGCTCTTCGATTTCCCCGCCTTTACGCGACAAACGATTACGAAAGCATGATTTTGGTCCATCAAGGCGTGCAAATGTGACGGTTATGGACACTGTCGGGATTCGGGGGCGCGACACCCGGCCGTCCGCCATGGCTTGCGACCCCACGCGGCCGCGCCTACACGCTGGCCGCGATGCTGCCCGCGCTTGCCCATATCGACGCCTGGATCTTTGATCTGGACAACACGCTCTATCCGGCGAGCGCGAATCTGTTCTCGCACATCGACCGACGGATGACGGCGTTTGTCGGCGAACTGCTGGGGGTGGAGGCCGAAGAGGCGTTCCACATCCAGAAGACCTATTTCCACGCGCACGGCACGACGCTGGCCGGGTTGATGGCCGAGCATGACGTCGATCCCGCCGCCTTCCTGTCCTATGTCCACGATATCGAGATGGACGTGCTGGAGGCGGATGCGCCGCTCGCCGCCGCGCTGGCCAAGCTGCCGGGGCGCAAGCTGGTCTTCACCAATGGCGACAAGCCCTATGCGCTGAAGGTCCTCGACCGGCTGGGGCTGGGCAGCCATTTCGAGGCGGTGCACGACATCACCGCCATGGGCCTGGTGCCCAAGCCGCAGCCGTCCGCCTATGCGGGCCTGTGCGCGGCGTTCGACATCGACCCGACACGGGCGATCTTCTTCGAGGACATGGCCCGCAACCTGATCCCCGCCAAGGCGATCGGGATGACGACCGTGTGGGTCGACAACGGTTCCGAACAGGGGCCCGAGGCCGCCCGCGAGCATATCGATTACACCGTCCACGCGCTGACGCCGTGGCTGACCAGCATATTGGAGGATTGACCATGAGCCAGGATCTGGCCGCGACCATCGACGCCGCCTGGGAAAACCGTGCCGAGCTGACCTTCGCGACGCAGGGTGAGGAACGGATCGCCGTCGACCGCGCGCTGGCGCTGCTCGACCGGGGCGAGGCGCGCGTGGCCGAACCCGACGGTGATGGCGGCTGGACCGTTAACCAGTGGCTGAAAAAGGCGGTGCTGCTGTCGTTCCGCCTGAACGACAATGTCCTGATCGACAATGGTCCGGGCGCGGGCCACTGGTTCGACAAGGTGCCGTCGAAGTTCAGCGGCTGGTCGGAAGCCGATTTCCGCGCCGCCGGTTTCCGCGCGGTGCCCGGCTCGGTCGTGCGGCGCGGCGCGCATGTCGCCAAGGGCGCGATCCTGATGCCCAGCTTCGTCAACATCGGCGCCTATGTCGGTGAAGGCACGATGGTCGACACCTGGGCGACCGTCGGCAGCTGCGCGCAGATCGGCAAGAATGTCCACCTGTCGGGCGGTGCCGGCATCGGCGGCGTGCTCGAGCCGCTCCAGGCCGATCCCGTCATCATCGAGGATGGCGCATTCATCGGCGCGCGCGCCGAAGTGGCCGAGGGCGTCCGCGTCGGCGAGGGCGCGGTGCTGTCGATGGGCGTGTATCTGGGCGCCTCGACCAAGATCATCGACCGCGAGACGGGTGAGGTCTTCCGGGGCCATGTGCCGCCTTACTCGGTGGTGGTGCCCGGCACGACCCCGTCGGTCGACGGCAAGCCGGGGTTGTATTGCGCGGTGATCGTCAAGCGGGTGGACGCGCAGACGCGGTCGAAGACCAGCATCAACGACCTGTTGCGGGATTGATGGTTTCTGACATTTGACCCTTGGCACGCCCCTCCCGCAAGCGGGAGGGGATGGGGGAGGGCAAGGCCACGGACGACGGACTCCGTGACACTCCCGCCCTCCCCGAACCCCTCCCGCCTGCGGGAGGGGCTTACCGCTTGGGGATAGGGTTTCCCTACAACCCCACGCGTTTGGCCAACCACTTGGCCGCCGCTTCCGGGCTCTCTTTCGCGGCATCGTCCCGGTCCACCCGGTAATTCGCCTCGCGCATCACCTCGACCGGGATCCGGTTCAGCATCGGCCCCAGCGCCTGCACGAACCGCGCATCCCCCGCCCGGTCCTTCGCCACCAGCAGCACCGCGTTATAGCCCGGTATCGCCCGCTTCGGATCGGCCAGCACCGTCAGCCGCTCCGCCGCGATCCGCCCGTCCGAGGAAAAGGCCGAGATCACATCCGCCCGCCCGCTCTCCAGCGCGCGGTACATGAAGGTCGGGCTGTACGGCGTCATGCTCGCGAACCGCAGGCCATAGGCATTGCGCACCGCCGCCCATTCGGGACGGTCGAGAAATTCCAGGTCACTGCCCAGTTTTAACGACGGTGCCCGGCCCGACAGATCGGCGAGCGAGCGCACCCCCAGCCGCTGCGCCAGCGGCGTCTTCATCGCAAAGGCATAGGCGTTCTCGAAGCCCAGCGGACCCAGCATCGTGACATCGCGGGTGGCCGCCCAGTCCTTCAGCGCGCCCAGCATCGCCGCACGCGGCGGCGCGTCCTGCCGGTGCATCGCGGTCGTCCACAGCGTGCCCGCATAATCGACATAGACATCCACGCGCCCGCTCGCCGTCGCCTCGAACGCCACGGTCGAACCCAGGCCATCGCGATAGCTGACATCATAGCCCGCCTGCGTCAGCCGGTCGCCGATCAGCCGCGCCAGGATATATTGCTCGGAGAAGTTCTTCGCCCCGATCACCACCTGAGCCCGCGCATCGTGACCGCGCGGCCAGAGCGGCTGGGTCGCCAGCGCGATGCCCAGCGCCAGCGCGACCAGCCCGCCGAGCCACATCCAGCGCCGCCGTGCCGCCAGCCCGCGCTCGATCAGCCCGATCAGCGCATCGACCACCAGCGCCAGCGCGGCGGCGGCGAAGCATCCCGCCAGCACCAGCGCCCAGGCCTGGGTCTGGAGCCCGGCAAAGATCAGGTCGCCGAGCGAGGGTTGCCCCACCGTCGTCGACAGGGTGGCCGCGCCGATCGTCCAGACCGCCGCCGTCCGTATCCCCGCCGCCAGCACCGGGGCGACCAGCGGCGCCTCGACCAGTCGCAGCTTTTGGGCGCGCGTCATCCCCACCGCATCGGCCGCCTGTAGGACCGCCGGATCGAGCCCGACCAGCCCCGTCACGCCGTTGCGCAGGATCGGCAGCAGCGCATACAGCGTCAGCGCGAGCAGCGAGGGAAGGAAGCCCAGCGCCGGTATCCCGCCGCCGACCAGTCCCGACAGGCTGAGCAGCACCGGATAGAACAGCGCCAACAGCGCCAGCGCCGGAATCGTCTGGACCAGGCTGGCGAACCCCAGCGCCACCCGCGACAGTCCCGGCCGCCGCGCACAGGCAAAGGCCAGCGGCACCGCGATCAGGATACCGAGCAGCAGCGCGGCCATGCTGACCAGCACATGCTGCGCGAGCAGCGGCGGCACCCGGCCAAGCGCGTCGAGAAAGGCGCTCATGCCTTGAGCGCCGCCAGCCGTTCGGCCTGATGCCGGGGAACCGCCATCAGTTCCTGTGCCGCGTCGCCCCCTTCGCCGTTCACCAGTTGCGCGGGCGTCGCATCGGCGACGATCCGGCCCGTCTCCATCACCAGCACGCGCGTCGCGGTCAGCAGCGCCTCGGCCATGTCGTGCGTGACCAGAATTGTCGTCAGGCCCAACCGCTCGTGCAATTCGACCAGCCGCCCCGCCACCGCATCGCGCCTGACCGGGTCGAGCGCACCCAGCGCCTCGTCGAGCAGCAGGATCGGCGGCTCGGCCGCCAGCGCGCGGGCGATGGCGACACGCTGTCGCTGCCCCCCCGACAGCGCATCGGGCATCCGCCCGGCGACCTCGTGCGGCAGGTCGACCAGATCGAGCAATTCGCCCACCCGGTTGCCCACGCCACGCCCCGCGATCGTCAGCCCGATGGCGATGTTCGCCGCGACCGTCATGTGCGGGAACAGGCCGTGTTGCTGAAAGACATAGCCGATCCGGCGGCGCAGCCGGGGGGCGGGCTCGGCTGTGACGTCGCGACCGTCGATCAGGACGCGACCTGTGTCGGGCTCCTCCAGCCGGTTGATCATGCGCAACAGCGTCGATTTGCCCGAACCCGACGCGCCGACCAGCGCGACGAAACTGCCACGCGCAAACTCCAGCGAGACATGGTCGACCGCCGCGACCGCACCATAGCGGCGGCTGACATCGTCGAGCGTGATGATGGGGGCGGGGGTGCTCACGCCGCCCTTAACGCGGGATCCGATCATTCCGCCTCACCCGCTCTGTATGCCCGTCACGATTCGGGGCTATGCCTTGCCCGCACCAGACGATAAAGCGTGTAAAACATGTTCAACGCGGCGGGCAAAATTACCGCCAGGAGAGTAAGATGACCCAGACCGCCAGCCAGGTTCTCGACCGCGTCCTCGTCCTCGAAATGGTGCGCGTGACCGAAGCGGCGGCGATCGCGGCCTCGACCCTGGTGGGGCGCGGGGACGAGAAAGCGGCGGACGCGGCGGCGGTCGAGGCGATGCGCGCCGCGCTCAACGAACTCGACATGGACGGCACCGTCGTCATCGGCGAGGGGGAGCGCGACGAGGCGCCGATGCTGTTCATCGGCGAGAAGGTCGGCACCGGCCAGGGTCCGGAGATCGATATCGCGCTCGATCCGCTGGAGGGCACGACCATCTGCGCCAAGGCCGGGCCGAACAGCCTGGCGGTGCTGGCCATCGCGGAGAAGGGCCACCTGCTCAACGCGCCCGACGTCTACATGGACAAGATCGCGGTCGGCCCCGGCTATCCGGCGGGCGTCATCGACCTGGACCGCAGCCCCAGCGACAATATCCGCGCCATCGCCGCGGCCAAGGGGGTCGAGGCCAAGGATATCGTCGTGTGCGTGCTCGACCGCCCGCGTCACGAGGCGCTGATCGCCGAGCTGCGGTCGCTTGGCTGCGGCGTGGTGCTGATCGGCGACGGCGATGTCGCGGGCGTGATCGCGACGACCGATCCGGATACGACGATCGACGTCTATATGGGGTCGGGCGGCGCGCCCGAGGGCGTCCTGGCTTGTGCCGCGCTGCGTTGCGTCGGTGGCCAGTTCAAGGGGCGGCTGCTGTTCCGCAACGATGCCGAACGGGCGCGGGCGCACAAATGGGGCGTGACCGACCTCGACAAGCAGTATGACCTGACCGAGCTGGCCCGCGGCGACTGTATCTTCGCGGCGACCGGCGTGACCGATGGCTCGCTGCTGGCGGGCGTGAAGCGGCGGCCCAAAGTGATGACCACCGAGAGCGTGGTGATGCGCGCCTCGTCGGGCACGGTGCGCTGGGTGAAGGGGCAGCATCGGTTGTGACGTCGATGCCGATCGATATCTAACTTTCCTCCCTTCTGGATAGCGCAGCTTGGGCGAGTGCCACTCCTCACCCCATTCCTCCCCTGTAAGGGGAGGTGGCAGGCCGCAGGCCTGACGGAGGGGTGTCCCGGTAGGAGAGGCGGGGCTGCCTCGCGACCAGGAGCACCTCCCTTGCGGCACGGGGCAGCCGGTCTTGCCTCGCGCCATGCCCGCGATAAGAACCAAGCCGTCCCACTTCCGGGGAGCGGGGAATGGATTTCATGTCGTTCGTTTTGGCCGCCCTGCTGCTCTTCGCCTCGCTGGCGGGGATTTGGTGGTTCCAGAAGGGCGATCTGGGGGAGTATCGTCGCTTCTGCGCGCTGAACGACGGCCATTCGCGACGGATGCGGTTTCGGCTATGGCTCGTGCGGGCGGCACTGGCCTTTCTGGTGCCGGTGCTGATCGGGCTGGTGCTGCTCGGTCGGACAGAGACGTTGACGGCCATGCCGGGCGAGTTCGCCGGGGCGGCGGGCATCATGCCGTCGATCGTCGACGATGACGGTGCGCTGTCATCGCTGCTGATCGGCGGTGCGATCGGCGGGCTGGTGACCGGTGCGCTGCTCGCCCGGTTCTGGCGGCGCAAGCCGATCGGCAATGTCTCCGCGCTGCTGCCCCGCGATCGGCGCGAGGTGAAATACGCGCTGGCGCTCAGCGTGATGGCGGGGGTGACCGAAGAGGCGTATTTCCGCCTCTATCTGCCGCTGTTGATCGCGATCCTGACCGGACAGGCATGGATCGGCTTTGCCGCGTCGCTGGCGCTGTTCGGCGCGATGCACCGCTATCAGGGCTGGGCCGGGGTGCTGGCCACCACCGCACTGGGGGCGGTGATGACCGGGCTGTACCTGATGACCGGCAGCCTGTGGGTCGTGATGCTGGTCCACACGCTGGTCGATGTGAACGGTCTGGTCGTCCTGCCACTGATGGGCGGGGTGTGGCGGCGCTGAATTCCTCCCCCGTGCGAGGGGAGGAACAGGATCAGTTCTTCAGCCGCCAGCCGGTGCGGAAGATCCAGCCGATCCACGCCAGACAGGCCAGCAGGAACAACGCCGTCACGGCCAGGCTGACCCCCGGCGTCACGTCCGATGTGCCGAAGAAGGTCCAGCGAAAGCCGTTGATCAGATACACGACCGGGTTGAACAGCGTCACCGTCCGCCACGGCTCGGGCAGGATCGTCACCGAGTAGAAGGCACCGCCCAGAAAGGTGAGGGGGGTGACGATCAACAGCGGAATGACCTGCAACTGCTCGAACCCGCGCGCCCAGATGCCGATGGCGAAGCCGAACAGCGAAAAGGTCGTCGCGACCAGCAGCAGGTACAAGATCATCGCCACCGGGTGCAGGATGCTGAGGTCCACGAACAGATAGGCGGTGGCCAGGATCACCAGCCCGATCACCATCGACTTGCTTGCCGCCGCCCCGACATAGCCCAGTACCGTCTCGATCGGGGAGAGCGGTGCGGACAGGATCTCGTACATCGTGCCGGTGAATTTGGGCATGTAGATGCCCAGGCTGGCGTTCAGGATGCTTTCCGAAAAGATCGACAACAGCATCAGACCCGGCACGATGAACGCACCGTACGGCACGCCCGAGACCTGGTTCATCGCCGATCCGATCGCGGTGCCGAACACCACGAAATACAGGGTCGTGGTGATGACCGGCACCATCAGGCTGGTCCACACCGTCCGCCGGAAGCGCGCCATTTCGAAGCGATAGATCGACCAGATGCCATGCAGGTTCATGCGCGTGTTCCCTCGACCAGATCGACGAAGATATCCTCCAGCGAGGACTTGTAGGTTTCCAGATCGACGAAGCCGATGTCCATGTCGCCCAGCTTGCGCAGCAGCGAGGGGATGCCGGTCCGCTCGGCCCGCGCGTCGAAGATATAGCGCAGGCGCCTGCCCTCATCCTCCAGCGACAGGCTCCATTCGGCCAGGTCGGGCGGAATCGTCGTCATCGGCTCGGCCAGGGTCAGCACCATTTCGCGCTTGCCGAGCTTCTTCATCATCTCGGCCTTTTCCTCGACCAGGAGCAGCTTGCCCTTGGCGATCACGCCCACCCGGTCGGCCATCTCCTCGGCCTCCTCGATATAATGGGTGGTCAGGATGATGGTGACGCCGCGCTCGCGAAGCCGGTGGACCAGCTTCCACATGTCGCGGCGCAGCTCGACATCGACGCCCGCCGTGGGTTCGTCGAGGAAGAGGAGGTCGGGTTCGTGGGACAGCGCCTTGGCGATCAGCACGCGGCGCTTCATGCCTCCGGATAGCTCCATCAGCTTGGCGTGGCGCTTGTCCCATAGCGACAGGTCGCGCAGCACCTGCTCGACATAGGCGGGGTTGGGGGCGCGGCCGAACAGGCCCCGGCTGAAATTGACGGTGTCGATGACGCGCTCGAACATGTCGACCGACAATTCCTGCGGCACCAGTCCGATCTTGCGGCGGGCGGTCTTGTAGTCGCGCAGGGCATCATGCCCATCGACCTGGATGGTCCCGCCCGACGGCGTGACGATGCCGCACACGATCGAGATCAGCGTGGTCTTGCCCGCGCCATTGGGACCCAGCAGCGCAAAGATTTCGCCGCGCCGGATGGCCAGGTCGACCGGGTGGAGTGCGGTGACGCCGCCCTTATAGGTCTTGGTCACGCCCGCGACGGACAGGATCGGGTCGGTCATTCGGCAGTCCCCCGTTGGAAGACTGCCGCTTTATCAACCGTTTCGTGCCGCGGCGATGGCCTTTTGCAATTCCTCGATCGGCTGCGCACCCGACAGGATGCGATTGCCGACGATCCAGCTGGGCGTCCCGTTCAGGCCCAGCCGTCCGGCGGCCTCCAGATTGCGGCGGATTTCGGCATCGGCCTGGGGCTGGAAGGCGGCCATCTTGCCCATGTCGACGCCCGCTTTCGCGGCGGCGGCGGCGATTGTCGCATCGCTGACCGGGCCACCGGCATAAAGCGCGTCGTGGAAGGCGGCGAACTTGCCCTGGTCTGCGGCGAGCAGGCTGGCGCGCGCCGCCGCGCGGCTCGACGGGGCCAGGATCGGCAGTTCGCGATAGACGATGCGCAGTTTCGGATCGGCCTGGGTCAGGGCCTTCAGCTGCGGCAGGCTGGCCCGGCAATAACCGCAATTATAGTCGTAGAACTCGACCAGCGTGACGTCGCCCTGGGGGTTGCCGGTATAGGCGCTACCGAACGGCTTGATCAGGTCGCCGCCGATCGCCGCCACCGCCTTGCCCTGTTCGCGGTCCTGAAGCTGTTGCATCGCCTCCGGAATGACCTCGGGATGGTCGAGCAGATAGGCGCGGACGCTGTCGCCCGAGGAGCCGCCGGGCGCGACCAGAGGGGCCAGCGTCAATGCGGCCCCGCCGCCTACCAGGCCGCCCAGCACCGCGACGGCGGCCAATGTCTTCACCCCCATCAGCGGCGCTTCTTCTTGGTGCTGGCGGCGGCGTCGGCAGAGGTCATGGCGATATCCTGCGCCCGAATCCATTCGGACGTATTGGGGGTGAGATTGGCCATCGCATAGCGTGCGCTCTGGATGGCGGTACGGCTGTCGCCCATCATGCTCGCGCGTTCAGCGGTGGCCAGCGCGGCGCGGGGCGTGTCGCCCAACTGCTCATAGGCGGTGCCCAGCTGGACCCAGGCGAAGGGATTGTCCTCGTCGCGCTGGACCGCGACGCGCAGGACCTTCACCGCCTCGGGCAGGTTGCGCTTGTCCTCGGTCGCGATCAGCGCATGGCCGAAGGTGGTGGCGATCAGTGCGTTCTGGCCCGATCCCATGGTCGCGGCCCGCAGCGGCGCCAGCGCCAGTTGCGGCTTGCCCGATTCCAGCAGGATCTGGCCCTGGATCTCCTGGAAATAGGGATCGGTGGGATCGCGCGCGATCAGCGCGGCGGCCTCCGCCTCGGCTTTGTCGGGATAGCCGCCCTTGTGATAGGCATAGGCGCGCGCATAATGCGCATAGATCGACTGGTCGCTGTCGGGATATTTCTGAAGCGTGGTCTCGGGTGGGGAGACATAGCCGAGCAGCTTGGCCTTCACGCGCAGGAACCGCTCCTGCAATTTCGGGTCGACCGGCTTGTTCCAGGCGGGCGAGGCTTTCAAATCCTCGGTCAGCGACTGGATACGGACCGCCGACAGCGGGTGGGTCTGCGCGAACGGATCGATATTGGTATAGCCGTAGCGATATTCCTGGTTCTGCAACTTCTTGAAGAAGCTCAGCATCCCCTTGCCGGTCACCCCGGCGGTGGTCAGGTAGCGCGCGCCCGCCGCGTCGGCGGCCGATTCCTGGTTGCGGCTGAACGACAGGACCTGGCCCATCGCCGCCTGCTGCCCGGCCGCCATCACGCCCATGCCCGCCGCACCGCCGCCCAGCGCGACCGTTGCCAGGCCCAGCACCATCGAGAGCAGTTGCATCTTCATCGCGGGCTTCATCGCCTGCTCGCTCAGCACGACATGGCCGTCGGCGATATGGCCCAGTTCGTGCGCGACGACGCCCTGCACCTCGTTCACATTGTCCGCCGCGCGCAACAGGCCCGAATGGACATAGACGATCTGCCCGCCCGCGACGAAGGCGTTGATCGAATCATCGTTGATCAGGACGATCTTCACGTCGCGTGGGCTAAGCCCCGCGGCCTTGACGATCGGCGCGGACATCTCGGCGAACAGCGCCTCGGTCTCGGCATCGCGCAGGATCGATTGCGCAGCCGCCGGTTGTGCCCAGAGGACGGCCGTGGCGGCGAAGGCGGCGATCAGACGCTTCATGCTTCCTCTATCGTCGGGTCGGTGACGGGATACAAGCATTGCGTCCCGTGGGGCGACAGGTCGGCCTTGGCATGCGCCGGCTGAACGCCGGACGAATGAAGGCATGGCATGACGGGGTGACGATCGACCCGCCGCCGATGTTCCCCCCAGCGTGCTCCGTCTGATCCTCCAAGGCACATTGGGTCGCCATATTCGCAAGGCATCGATTTTATGAAGGCCGGTGGAAGCGGCGCCGGTCAAACCTCCTCAATCAGACAAGTATGCAATTCCCATAGTGCAGTGCGATTGCTGTCGAATCTTAAGATACTATGCGCGGCCTCGTATGACAGTCACGTTGCGGCAACATTTTCATTCGACACTTGTATTGTTTCATCGGATTGTACCTAGGCTACAAAGGACAATTCCTGCACGACGTACGTCGTCTTTCCACGTTGTCTCCAATCTCAAAAATCCGAGCTGGGACCGTCGCATGAGCATCAAGCGATATCCAGCGTCGACCTGTTGCGGCCAAACCTGCTTCTTCCTCAAATTCACGCTTGGCGGTTGCCAGCGGTGTTTCGCCTAGTCGGTGCCCCCAGCAACGCCTTGCCAGACATCGCCGTTGCCGTCTGAACGGTTGAAGATGGCGTAGTTGAAATCGCCATGTGGCCCTTGGCGAAAAGGCAAGACCAAGACGTTCAATGGGGCAAGCATGATCTATCAAACTATAATCTTGAGATGGAGGCCGTCGAGGACATCCCCGTAAACGCACAGCGACCGAGGCGATCGGAGCACTCCCTGACGAAGATTTCGGGAAAGGAGCCCGTTTGAAGACAGGCCGTGGCCTTAGTCATTTCCCAACATCGCCTTGGCGTCCCTTCGGCTTCTGATAATGGCAACCGGCTTGTCGGAACCAAATCGCTCAAGCTGCTCGACAAAGCGTGGAGCCGTCTCTTTCTCAAAATTCCAGATGTAGGAGAGGAATTCACGGTCGGGAATTGGCTCACGACATCCTTCCGCCATGGCGATCCTGACCTTGCCATAATTTTGCACGACGCGACGGGCCAGGCCAAGCAAAGCCAATCCGCGTGGAACACGGACCCATATGATCAGGTCTGCCCGTGGAACACGTATGTCGAATGTCGATGGACCACTCCCGTCCATCACCCAGCGATCCCGCGCGACGAGATCGGCCGTCAGAGCACGCTGCTCTTCGCGATTTCTGACCTTCCATCCCGGCAGCCAACGTACATCTCTGTCAAGGGATTGATACTCAAGACCGAAGAGTTCCGCTATGCGCAGCGCCAACGTGGTCTTTCCTCCTCCCGAGCATCCAATCACAAGTATCCGATTCGATGCAACTAGCCGATTCGCGGCCTCTGACAGCGAAATATAATGGGGCATCTGGGACCTCATATTGGATAGCGCGATGTCATATCAGCTTCGTGCATCAGTCTTTCCCTGAATAGTCCCCCTTGGCTCGCAAGCGAAGTCGTACGAACAGCTATCAAAGCCTGGTTTCGACTTCTTTCCGACCGCCCCCGGCCGAACAATCCATTCCCACACGAAAAACGCCCCCCTTCCGCTGGGGAAGGAGGGCGTCTTTGCGTTCAGTTGCTCAGCGATCAGGCGCCGAAGGTGCGCTGCCACCAGCCGCGACGCGGCGTGTCGGTCGACGTACCGTCCTCGGACGTCGCCGCTTCGGGGGCGGGCTCCGGTGCCTCGGGCTCGGCGGCCGGGGCTTCCTCGGCGACCGGTTCGGCGGCAACCTTGGGCGCGGCCTTCTTGCGGACGCGCTTGGGCTTGGCCGGGGCTTCGGCTTCGGCCACGGGGGCTGCTTCTTCCGCGACCGGTTCGGCGGCGACCTTGGGCGCGGCCTTCTTGCGGACGCGCTTGGGCTTGGCCGGCGCTTCCACCGGAGCCTCCGCCTCGACGACGGGCGCCGTTTCCTCGACGACCGGTGCCTCGACCGTCTCGGTCGGCGTGGCATCGCTCACCACCGGTGCGGCCTTGCGGGCGCGCGGACGGCGGCGGGTCTTGGGAGCGTCGCTCGCCTCGACCTCGGCAATGGCCAGCGGCGTGGTGACCGGCGCGGCATCACCCGCCTCGATCGGCTCGGCGATGGTCAGCGGTTCGTCCGCCGCATCCTCGTCGGCCGACGCATCGCTGGCGGCTTCGATCGCGTCGTTCGCGCCACCTTCGTTCCGGCGACCGCCACGACGACCGCGACGACCGCGACGGCGGCGACCGCCTTCGCGCGGTTCGGCATCACCGGCCTCGACCGTCTCGGCGGCGTCATCCTCGGCATCGGCGTTCGTGTCGTTCGCCTCTGCGGCATCCTCACCGTCCGAGTCGGAGTCGTCGCCATGCTCCTCGCCCTCGGCCTGTTCGCCCTCACCGCCACGGTTGCGGCGGCCACGACGGCGGCGACGGCGCTTGCGGCCGCCCCCTTCGCCATCCTCGCGCGGCTCGCGCTGGCTGGGGGCTTCGGTCGCGGCCTCCTCGACCTCTTCCTCGTCCTCTTCTTCCTCGATCTCGTCGACCAGATCGTCCTCATCCTCCTCGACGGGCAGGAGCATGTCGATCTTGGGCGCATAGGCGGGCGGCGGGCCGGACGCCTCGACCGTCATGCGCGCACCCTCTTCCTCGCGGTCGGGGATGATCTCGACGGTCACGCCGTAGCGGTCCTCGATCTCGGCGATGTCGGCGCGCTTGCGGTTCAGCACATAGACGGCGGCCTCCTGGCTGGCGCGCAGCGTCAGGATCGAGCCGCGACCGCGTGCGGCCTCGTCCTCGATCAGGCGCAGCGCCGACAGGCCCGACGACGAGGCGGTGCGGACCAGGCCGGTGCCTTCGCAATGCGGGCAGGGTCGCGTCGAGGCCTCGAGCACGCCGGTGCGCAGGCGCTGGCGGCTCATTTCCATCAGGCCGAAGGATGAGATGCGGCCGACCTGGATACGGGCGCGATCGTTCTTCAACGCTTCCTTCATCGCCTTCTCGACCTTCCGGACATTGGAGTTGTTGTCCATGTCGATGAAGTCGATGACGACGAGGCCCGCCATGTCGCGCAGACGCAGCTGGCGCGCGATTTCCTGCGCGGCTTCCAGATTGGTCGCGGTCGCGGTCTGCTCGATATTATGCTCGCGGGTCGAGCGGCCCGAGTTGATGTCGATCGACACCAGCGCCTCGGTCGGGTTGATGACCAGATAGCCGCCCGACTTCAGCTGGACGACCGGATTGTACATCGCGGCCAGCTGATCCTCGACATGCGCGCGCTGGAACAGCGGCACGGCGTCGGCATATTGCTTCACCCGGCGGGCATGCGTCGGCATCAGCAGGCGCATGAATTCCTTCGCCTGGCGATACCCTTCCTCACCCTCGACGATCACTTCCTCGATCTCGCGATTATAGATGTCGCGGATCGCGCGCTTGATCAGGTCGCTGTCGCCATAGATCAGCGCGGGCGCCGACGAATGCAGCGTCTTTTCGCGGATGCCGTCCCACAGGCGCGCCAGGTAATCGAAGTCGCGCTTGATCTCGGTCTTGGTGCGCTGAAGCCCCGCGGTGCGCACGATGCAGCCCATGGTCGAGGGCAGCGCCATGTCGGCCATGATCGACTTCAGCCGCTTGCGATCGGCCGCGTTCGAGATCTTCCGGCTGATGCCGCCGCCATGCGACGTGTTGGGCATCAGTACGCAGTAACGGCCCGCCAGCGACAGATAGGTCGTCAGCGCCGCGCCCTTGTTGCCGCGCTCTTCCTTGACGATCTGGACCAGCAGCACCTGGCGCCGATGGATGACGTCCTGGATCTTGTAACGGCGGCGCAGATTCTGGCGACGCTGGCGCAGCGCCTCGACCTGGTCGTCGTTGACGGTCGACTTGCGCGGGCGCGGGGCGGCTTCGCCCTCCTCGTCGTCATGATGGTCGTCGGCGTGGTCGCCGTCATCCTCATGGTCGTCGTGATCGTCATCGTCGTCCAGCTCGGCACGCAGGGCGGCTTCTTCCGCCGCATGCTCGGCTTCCTCGCGCAGCAGGGCTTCGCGATCTTCCTTCGGGATCTGGTAATAGTCGGGGTGGATTTCCGAAAAGGCCAGGAAGCCGTGACGGTTGCCGCCGTAATCGACGAACGCCGCCTGCAGCGACGGTTCGACGCGGGTCACCTTGGCGAGGTAGATATTGCCCTTGAGCTGCTTGCGCTCGGCCGACTCGAAGTCGAATTCCTCGATCCGGTTACCCTTGACGACGGCCACGCGGGTTTCTTCCCGGTGGCGTGCGTCGATCAGCATACGCGTGGTCATTATGAAGTCTCCACGCGCGCGCCGGGCCCTGTGGCAGCCGTCGCGCGCGGTAAATGGGGTGGGCGGCGGCGCGGGGCGCCGGTCCGCTGGAAATAACGGAAAGCGTGTCGGCCACAGCCGCAGCACCGGCAACGGGGCCGGTGCGGACCCACGACACCGCGATCCCACCGGCAAAGGCCGGTCGGTCAGCGGGGTGGATCATATGCGTCATGCGAGCGTCAACCTGGTTGGCCCGGGCGCGAAAGCCTCGCAGTTCCGGTCCTTTGAAGATGGCCCCGCCCCGATCGGTTGGGAGAGGTGATCGGGGCCGGGGTCCGCAGATGTGCTAGCATCATCGGAACGTTTGCGCAACAGGCGGAAAAGTGCCGTTTTCACCGGCCGAAAAATGCCGAATTGCCGGTTAACCATTGGTAGAAAGTTCCCGACAGGGGCGTTCGCCTATCCCGAGTTGGTCGATCGCAGGATCGCCAAAAAGGGTTTGGGTACGATGGCTTTTCGCTGGACCAGCGGCGGGCGGTCGCGGCATGGTCGCCGGGTCGTGTTGATGCTGTTCACTTTCCTGTTCGGACTGTTCGCGCCGGTCAGCGCCTTTGCCGCGACGGTGCAGAAGGTGGTCGTGCGCGGCGCGCAGCTGATCATCCGTTTCGACGTGCCGGTGAAGCGGGCGCGCAGCGTCATGCTGGGCGAACAGCGCCGGGTGGCGATCGACGTGACCGGCGCGTCGCCCGGCGATGTCACCGTAACCCATGGCGCGGTGCGCGGGCTGACCCAGACGCGGGTGCGCCACGACGTCACCCGCCTGACCTTCGCGCTGGCGCAGGATGCGGCGATCTTCGATGGCGGCTTCGATGATGACGGGCGACAGCTGTCGCTGACCCTGAAGCCGGTGCGCCAGGGTTATAGCCAGGCCAGTTTCGCGGGCGTCCTCGACTTCTTCCCGTTCCATTTTCAGCGCAAGCCCGCCTACACGTTAAGCGTGCCGGTGCCGACCCCGGCGCGCACCCTGCCGCTGCCGCGCGTGCGCGGGGCCGACAACCGGCCGCTGGTGGTGATCGACGCAGGGCATGGCGGCGTCGATCCGGGCGCGATCAATCCGCAGACGGGGCTGCGCGAAAAGGACGTGACGCTGGCCATCGCGCGGGCGATTCGCGACACGCTGGTCGCATCGGGCCGGGTGCGCGCGGCGCTGACCCGTGAGGATGACCGCTACATCCTCCACCGCGAACGCTATGGTATCGCGCGGCGGCTGCACGCCGACCTGTTCATCTCAATCCATTGCGACAGTGCGGGCGCCGGGGAAGCGCGCGGCGCGACCGCCTATACCCTGTCCGACGTCGCCTCCGACAAGGAAGCCGCGCGATTGGCCGCGCGTGAGAACAAGGCCGACGTGATCGCGGGCGTCGACCTGGGCGGCAACAGCGACGTGTCCTCGATCCTGATCGACCTGACCCAGCGCGAGACGATGAACGCCTCGGCCAGCTTCGCCCGCCTGCTGGGCCGCGAGGCGCAGCCGCTGATCCCGGTCAAGCCGGCCTTCCACCGCATGGCCTCGCTGATGGTCCTGAAGGCGCCCGACATGCCGTCGATCCTGTTCGAGACGGGCTATATCTCGAACATGCAGGATGCGGCGTTCCTGGACAGCAAGGAAGGCCAGGATCGGATCGCCAAGGCCGTGCTGCAAGCGGTCGAAGTGCATTTCGCGCGGCGCATGGCGTCGCGGTAAGGGGAGCGTCTTTCCCATTTCCGCGTTGAAATCCGCGGTTTCGGGAACGCCAAACCCGCAGCCCCTGACACCGCGACCGCGACCTAGCGAGAGTACAGCAATGACCGACGCCGCAAACGTAATGGCCGTGGACCACACAGGCTTCGCTGTATCGTCTTTGGACGAAGCCGTTCGATTCTGGACGGGAGCGCTCGGTTTCACGCTTGAGCGGCAATCGGAGATGGGGGGCGACTTCCTGCATCAGGTGACGGGTGTCGATGATCCGAGCGTGAAAACGGCGATCGTCAAGGCACCCGACGGCTATGTGGTCGAACTGTTGGAATATTCAAACGGGCCCCGGAACGGGACGGTGCCCAACAGCGCGGGAGCGATCGGAGCCGCCCACCTGGCTCTGACCGTGAAGGATATCCATGCCGCCATCGCCCGCGTCGAGGCAGAAGGATGGAAGGCCAAGGATCATCCGCTGCCGATCGCGGGTGGTCCACGGAAGGGAACGTTGGTGGCCTATGTTTCAGGCCCGGATCACATCACGATAGAGCTTATGCAGCCGCCAGAGCGTTGATGGGCGTACGGCAGCTTTCCTGCCTCAACATCCCAATGGAAATGCTCCGGCCGTTTCTTCGCGGGAACTGGCTCCATCGGCACAGATAGGGCTATTCCACCCACATGGTTTTCCCGATCATCTCATTTGATGGCCCCGTGTGGCGCCTGTTGCCGAAAGGGCTGGCCGCCCAACCTGCGGTTCCGGCATCTGCCCCGGAGGGACGCTTTCATCATTCCGGACAAGTCGCCGCCTATGCTTCCCTCAGTGCGGAAGGCGCCGTCGTTGCGATCCAACGCTACTTGGGGGATGGTGTCGAACGCGTGCTGATCCCGATGCGTTTGACGGCAACACGGGTGGCCGATGCGCGAGATATGCCATCGGCCTCGATGGTCTGGCAGGACCTGCGAAGCACCGGCGAGCATTCGCCCACCTGGCTGCTTTCGGATGAGGCACGGAATTTGGGGGCAGATGCGATGCTCTATTCCTCGCGATCCCGGCCCGATCTTTCGCACGTCGTCGTGTTCAAGCCCGAATACCTGAACACGTTCGGAGAAGCATCCGCTTATGTCGCGCGATGACGTGCGGCCCAGAACAGGAAGGCGGCGCTAAGAGCCGCAGCGATGGCGAAGTGGCCTGTACTGGCTTCCGGTGACCAGCGGCTCGTCCACAGGCTGCGGTCAAAGGCGATGCCGCCTACGGCGTTCACCAGCCCGTGCAGCCAGATACAGGGGATCAGGCTGCCGCCGCCGATCCGCCAGACCCGCGACATCACGAAGGACAGGCCGATGACGCCGAGCGTATAGAGCGGAAGATAGGCAAAGAACGGAACGCCGCTTCGCCAGTCGGCGAACATCGCCATGATCGGCAGGTGCCACAGCGCCCAGACGATACCGATGACGAGCGATGCGCGGACCTCGCCACCCTGCTCCAGCAGTCGAGGCAGCAGATAGCCGCGCCACCCGCCTTCCTCTCCCAGTGGGCCGGCCCCCATGATCGCAGTCGCCACGCCGTTGAAGATCGAAACCGGGAACACCGTCAGATAGAGGAGGATGGGGGGCTGACCATGCAGTCCTTCAAGCCGTGGGGCATAACCAAGGGCGATCGTCAGCATGAGCAGCGCCAGCGGGAAAGGCAGCAGCGCGGCGGCATAGGCCCGCCATCCGCAGCGAAACCGGATGAACCCGCCCAGCCACTCCTTGAGAGAACCGGGACGCGACATCGCAGACAGAATCGCCGCCGCCACACCCGGCCCGAACGATCCGGCATAGATCGCCGCCATCATGGTTCCCGCACCGTGCAACGCGCTTGGCTTTCCAATTGCCAGCCATGTCGCGATCCAGATCGACCAGCTCAACGACACCGTCAGCAAGACGAACGCCATCGCACCCGGTCGCGTACGACCGGCCGTCCTATAAGTCATCATGATTCCCTTGCTATACGAGGTTTTGGGGCAAAGCTTCAGCGTCGCTGTCGGAGAGCCCGAAGTCCCCTGGTGAGGGCGACGTAGAGCAGTGCTGCCAACAGCAACGCGATGGGGATCGACCACCAGCCGAGCAGTTCGCGAGCGCCATCGGACTGCGCGACGATGCCGGCGCTGATCGTGCCATCCGCATTGCGGAACACACCGACATGCTCACCCCAAAGCGGCTTGAGCAACGCCATGGCGGTGAAGATGGCGAGCAGCAGATAGCCGAGGCCAAATGCGAGACCGATTCCGGCTCGGCGCGATCCGGCCAAGACGGCATGGGAAAGCCCACGCGCGATCGTCACCGGGCTGTAGCTTCGGGTGCCCCGTTCGATAAGCTCGTCGGCGAGCAGCGGTCGCAGATAGTCGATCGGCCGACCGAGACGGGACAAGGCCGCGTCCAGCCGTTCGCCCTCGCTGCCACCCGGTGCAGCAGCCATGCTGTCGGCAACATGTGCTTCCAGATCGCCGCGCAATTCGGCTGCGTCGGCACCAGCCCGCGCGAGCAGGCGATCGACTTCGGAGAAATAGGCGTCAAAGCGACGGCGCGCGTCGCTATCGGTAAAAGCGGGGATCATGCGGACGCTCCTGGCAGCAGGCGATCGACGGAGGCGGCGAGCTTCGACCATGACGGGATCATATCCCGCAGCAGGTCCCGGCCCTGAGCTGTCAGGGCGTAGTATTTACGGGGCGCACCGCCATCGCCATCAGCGAGACGGGACGAGATCAGCCCGTCCTTCGCGAGGCGCAGCATCAGCGGATAGAGCGTCCCTTCCGGCAGGTCGATCGCGGCGCGCTTGGCGATCCCGGAGATCAGCTCGAAGCCATATTGCTCGCGGTCACTCAGCGACAACAGGACGACGAACTCCAGCACGCCTTTGCGGAGCTGGACCTCCCATCTGCTGATCGCTTCCTGCGAATCGTCTGATTGCCTTGTCATGCAAGGATATTGGCGGAAGGTGGCTTGCAATGCAAGGCAATGGTGTGAATGGCGTCAGGTTGTCATAGATTGCTTCTGGTTTCGGCCACCGAGCAGGTTTGGAGAAGCCTGTCGGATTGTCGTATCACCATCCCAAACGAGACGGTTCTTGCCGTCTCGCTGGTCGTTCCCGATCGGGAATGCTGGTGTGTTGAGGCAACCGTGCCGTGCCTGATAGACGCGGTCGAATGAAACTATGGCGGCTCACGCGACCGGAATATGTCGCCCTTGATGGGGCGGGTGCGGCAAAATCGGGTGGGCGGTATTCGTCGCCCGGCATCCCATTGGTCAACTTCGCCAGTGAGCCGGGATTGGCGGTCCTGGTGGCACTGCGCTATGTCCAGGCCAGCCCGGCATTCTCCGACGGCGATTTCGTTTTGGGTTGGACGACTATCGATTGTGATGTCGAGCGGGTTCCCAACGACTTGAGCGGCGCAGCAAAGATTGCCTTCGTCGACGCTTGGGCAGCGCAGCGGCGGTCGCTTGCAGTTGCCGTCCAGTCCGCCGTCTTACCCGAAGCCGACATAATCCTGATGAACCCCTTGCACCCTGAAGCGGCGAACGTGGCGCCGCTATCCACCCGACCTTTCAGCTTTTCGGAGTGCTTGCATCGACCGCCGATGTTGGAGCGATACACCGCAGGCTGACGCCGCGTTTCCCTAGGCCGGATCGACATTCATTTTATTCCTCCCCTGGAAGGGGAGGTGGCAGGGCGCAGCCCTGACGGAGGGGTGTCCCGGTTGGAGAGTTTGGGGATCACTCGCCACCGGCGACACCCCTCCACCAGCTTCGCTGGTCCCCCTCCCCTTGCAGGGGAGGAATTAATAGGGGGACTGAATGTCGATCCGCCCTAGATTCGATCTGCTGTGATAAAGTCGTGAATTCGGATCGGTGTGGGTTCGGCGGAATATCTGGCCCCCTCCATCCGATTCGGCGTAAAGGCCGTCGATGATCCGCGTCTGTGCCCTTTACCGTTTCGCCGCCTTTCCCGACCCCGCCGCGCTGCGCGACCCCCTGCTCGCCGTGGCCGAGGTACACGGCGTTCGCGGTACGTTGCTGCTGGCGAAGGAGGGGATCAACGGCACGGTCGCGGGGACCCATGACGCGATCGAGGCGCTGCTGGCGCATATCCGCACGCTGCCCGGTTGTGCCGATCTCGATTACAAGGACTCGCATGCCGAGACGATGCCGTTCCACCGGATGAAGGTGCGGCTGAAGCGCGAGATCGTGTCGATGGGCGTCGAGGGCATCGACCCGACCCGTGAAGTCGGCACCTATGTCGCGGGCGAGGAATGGAACGCGCTGATCGCGGATCCCGACACGCTGCTGATCGACACGCGCAACGATTACGAGGTCGCGATCGGCACGTTCGACGGCGCTGTCGATCCGGGGACGAGGAGCTTTCGCGAATTCCCCGACTGGTTCCGCGAACATCGCGACGAACTGATGGCGGGCAAGTCGAAGGTGGCGATGTTCTGTACAGGCGGCATACGCTGCGAAAAGGCGACCGCGTTTCTCAAGGCCGAAGGCGTCGAGGACGTCTTTCACCTCGACGGCGGCATCCTGAAATATCTCGAGACGATGCCCGAGGCGCAGAGCCGGTGGAACGGTGAATGCTTCGTCTTCGATGCGCGCGTCGCGGTCGGGCACGGCCTGGCGCAGGGAAGCCACGCGCTGTGCCATGGCTGTCGTATGCCGGTCGGCCCCGAGGATCGCGCCTCGCCGCTCTATGTCGAGGGGGTGAGCTGCCCCGCCTGCCACGGCACGCGCGACGAAGAGCGGTTGGCCGCCTATGCCGAGCGGCACCGGCAGGAGGCGCTGGCGGCGGCGCGGGGGCAGGCGCATGTCGGGGCGCGCTACCCCGGTCAGGTCGACCCGCGCGACGAACCGCCCACGGCGTGACGGCAAGGCGGGTGGCAAGCGGGGGCGAACCTGCTACACGAACGCTCGCAAAGCCATGGCCGTCGAAACCTCCCCCCCATCCGATACGGGCGAACGCCCCCGCCGCCCGCTCTGGCGCCGCTGGTGGGTGAAGCTGCTCGCCGTGCTCGCGCTGCTGGCGGCGGTGGGCGCGGCCGTGTTCTGGTTCGTCTTCATCCGCGACCTGCCCTCGGTCGATGCGCTCAAGGCCTATGAGCCGCCGCTGCCGACCCATGTGCGGGGAATCGACGGCACGCCGATCCAGTCCTATGCGCGCGAACGGCGGGTCGAGCTGTCGTACAGCGAATATCCGCCGCTGCTCGTCCGCGCGTTCCTGGCCGCAGAGGACAAGACCTTTTTCGAGCATGGCGGCGTCGACTATCCGGGCCTGGCGGGCGCGGTCGTCGACTATGCGCAGAAATGGGGCACCGGACGGCGCGCGCGCGGCGGCTCGACCATTACGCAGCAGGTCGCCAAGAACCTGCTGATCGGCGACGCCTATTCCCCCACGCGCAAGGTCAAGGAGGCGATCCTCGCCTATAAGATCGAGGATACGCTGACCAAGCCGCAGATCCTGGAGCTGTACCTCAACCAGATCGCGCTGGGCCGGAACGCGTTCGGCGTCGAGGCGGCGGCCCATGCCTATTTCGACAAGGAACTGAACGAACTGTCGCTGGGCCAGATGGCGTATCTGGCGCTGCTGCCCAAGGGGCCGGCCAATTACGATCCGGTCCGCCATCCCGACCGGGCGCTGGCCAGGCGGGCCTATGTGCTGCGCGAGATGCTGGCCAACAACTTCATCACCCGCGCGCAGTTCGATGCGGCGATGGCCGAGCCGCTCGGCACCGTCCTGCGCCGCACGCCCAAATATGCCCAGGTCGGCGGTTACTTCGTCGAGGAACTGCGCCGCCAGCTGATCAAGCGTTACGGCGAAAAGGCCGAGAGCGGGCCCAACAGCGTCTATGAAGGCGGACTGTGGGTGCGCAGCTCGCTCGACACCCGGCTGCAGGACCTGGCGGCCGAGGCGCTGCGTGATGGCCTGGTCCGGTTCGATGGCGGGCGCGGCTGGTCCGGGCCGATCCGGCACGAGGATATCGACGACTCGAACTGGCACCAGGTGCTGCTCAACACCAATGTCGGGCTCGACTATCGCGACTGGCGCGCGGGCATCGTCACCGCGAAGGATACGGGCGAGGCGACGATCGGCTTCGCCAATGGGCGCACCGGCACTTTGCCGCGCAGTCTGGCGCAGATGCCGCGCCGGGGCACGGGCGCGATCGCGTTCGGCGCGCTGAAGGTCGGCGACATCATCGCCGTGTCGCCCGCTGGTACCCAGTTCCAGTTGCGCTCGATCCCGCGCATCTCGGGCGGCTTCGTGGTCGAGGAGCCCGCGACGGGCCGCGTGCTGGCGATGCAGGGCGGCTTCGACCTGCGGCTGAGCGATTTCAACCGCGCGACCCAGGCGCAGCGCCAGCCGGGCTCGACGATCAAGCCGATCGTCTATTCCGCCGCGCTGGACCAGGGCATGACGCCCGCCTCGATCATCGTCGACGGGCCGTTCTGCGTCGACCAGGGTGCCAATCTGGGCACCAAATGCTTCCGCAACTTCGGCAATTCGGCGGGCGCCGGGCCGCACACCATGCGGTGGGGCATCGAGCAGTCGCGCAACCTGATGACGGTGCGCACGGCCTCCACCATCGGCATGAAGAACGTCGTCGCGCTGATCAAGCAGGTCGGAATCGGCGATTTCCCGCCCTATCTGTCCTATGCGCTGGGCGCGGGCGAGACGACGGTGGCGCAGATGGTCAACGCCTATGCGATCCTGGCCAATAACGGACGCGGTGGTGATCCGTCGCTGATCGACTTCGTGCAGGACCGGCACGGCAAGGTGATCTGGCCCGAGAACTGGCGTGCGTGCGACCGGTGCAACGCGGCCGATTATGACGGCAAGCCGATGCCGCGCCCGGTCAGCCGCCAGCGCCAGGTGATGGACGCGATGACCGCGTACCAGATGGTCCACATCACCGAGGGCGTGATCCAGCGCGGCACCGCGACCGCCTTGCGCGACCTGGGTCGCCCGATGTTTGGCAAGACCGGCACCAACAACGGCCCCACCGATGTCTGGTTCGTCGGTGGCACGCCGCAATTCGTCGGCGGCCTCTATATCGGCTATGACACGCCGCGCTCGCTGGGTGGTTACGCGCAGGGTGGCACGGTCGCGGTGCCGATCTTCCGCCAGTTCGCCGAAAAGGCCTATGAGGGGTTGGAGAAGCTGCCCTTCCGCGCCGCGCCGGGGATCCGCATGGTCCGTATCGACCGGGCGAGCGGACGGCCGGTCTATGGCACCTTCCCGACCGGCGACGATCCCAAGCCCGCCGTGATCTGGGAAGCGTTCAAGCCCGAAAGCGAGCCGCGCCGCCGGGCCCGCCGCAGCGGCGCTCCGGTCCAGACGCCCGCGACACCCGCCGGTCCGGCGACGCCCGCACCGCCGCGCGACAGCGATTTCTTGCAAAGAGAAGGCGGAATCTACTAGCCCGCTTCCCATATGCGTTTTGCCGTCCCCGTTCGGGCGGCCGTACGACCGATTCGGAGAATTTTCATGCGCGCTGAAGCGCAGGCTCATGTCGACAAGATCAAGGACGCCCTGGAGCTGCTGCGCCGCTTCCTCGACTGGGACCGCGCGCTGCGCCGCCTGGACGAGCTGAACGCGCGCGTCGAAGACCAGGCCCTGTGGAACGACCCCAAGCAGGCGCAGGAGGTGATGCGCGAGCGTCGCCGCCTGGACGAGGCCATCACCGCCACCCGCGCGATCGAGAGCGAGCTGTCGGGCACGGTCGAGCTGATCGAGCTGGCCGAGATGGAAGGCGACGAGGAGCTGGAGAAGGAAGCCGTCACCAGCCTGGGCGACTTGGCCAGGAAGGCGGAGGCCGACAAGATCAAGGCGCTGCTGGCGGGCGAGGCCGACGCCAATGACAGCTATATCGAGATCAACGCGGGCGCGGGCGGCACCGAGAGCCAGGACTGGGCCGGTATGCTCCAGCGCATGTACACGCGCTGGGCCGAGCGGCGAGGGCTGAAGGTCGAGCTGATCGACTATCATGCGGGCGAGCAGGCCGGGATCAAGTCGGCGACCCTGCTGGTCAAGGGCGAGAACGCCTATGGCTATGCCAAGGTGGAATCGGGCGTGCACCGGCTGGTGCGGATCAGCCCCTACGATTCGGCCGCGCGTCGCCACACCAGCTTCTCGAGCGTGTGGGTCTATCCGGTGATCGACGACAATATCGAGGTCGAGATCAACGAGAGCGAGCTGCGCATCGACACGTACCGTGCATCGGGTGCCGGTGGTCAGCACATCAACACCACCGACTCGGCGGTGCGCATCACCCACTTGCCGACCGGCATCGTGGTGCAGTGCCAGAACCAGCGCTCGCAGCACAAGAACAAGGCCGAGGCGTACAACCAGCTTCGCGCCCGCCTGTACGAGCGCGAACTGGCCGAGCGCGAGGCCGTTGCCAATGCGCAGAACGCGACCAAGACCGATATCGGCTGGGGTCACCAGATCCGGTCCTACGTCCTCCAGCCCTATCAGCTGGTGAAGGACCTGCGCACCGGCGTCACCTCGACCGCGCCGGGCGATGTGCTCGACGGCGATCTCGACGACTTCATGGCCGCCGCGCTGTCGCAGCGCGTGACCGGCGAGGCGGTCGCGGTGGAGGACGTCGATTAAGATGCGCGTGGCCGGGGGGACCTTGTTGGCGGCGGCACTCGTCATCGCGCTGGGCGGCGCGGTGGCGGCGTGCGACGGATCGAAGCCGCTCATCCCGCACAAGGATGAAGAGGAAAAGGTCGGTCCCTTCCCGGCGGCCGATCGCCCGGTCGCCGACGTCGTATCGTCGCGCTGGTCGAACGAGGATGCGCGCGATCGCCTGCGCGAGGCGGATCAGGTGATGAACCGCGCCAATATCCGCCCAGGCATGACCGTCGCCGACATCGGCGCGGGCGAGGGCTATTACACGGTCCGCCTGGCGCAGCGCGTCGGCAAGAACGGGCGCGTGCTGGCCGAGGATATCGTCGCCGCCTGGCGCGACCGGCTGGCCGAGCGCGTCTCGCGCGAGCGGCTGGACAATGTCAGCGTGCGGCTGGGCGAACCCGCCGATCCCAAGCTGCCGCCGAACAGCTTCGACCGCGTCCTCATGGTCCATATGTATCATGAGATCGAGCAGCCCTATGAGTTCCTCTGGCGGCTGTTCCCGGCGCTCAAGTCCGACGGGCTGGTCGTGGTGGTCGATGCGAACCGCCGCACCAAGGCGCACGGCACCCCGCCATCGCTGCTGAAATGCGAGTTCGAGGCGGTCGGCTTCACCCAGGTCTCGATCCAGAACATGCCGTCGGCGGGCGGCTATCTGGCCACCTTCCGCGCCACCGGCCCACGTCCGCAGCCCGCCGCGATCCGGCCCTGCCGGACGCCGGACAACTAAATTCCTCCCTGCAAGGGAAGGAATGGCTGTGATCATTTGTCGCTGTCGCCACGACAAATTTGGAACATGACAGCTTTGTCATGTATTGCATCATCATCGGCCCCTGGGGTGCCGATAGGCCACCGGCCAGCATAGGCCGGGGCACGTCATGAAGGAGATGATGATGCACATGCTCTTGATTGCCGGGCTCGCGCTCGGTGCGGCCACGGCGTCCGACGGCGCGCTCGAACACCGGGTCCAGCTCGACCACCATTCGGGGCCCGTCGCGGTCCGCTATAGTGCCGATGTCGGCGTGACCCACAAACAGGTCGGCGCGGTGACGACCGGCGGCCGCCCCTCGACCCTGCGCTGCCTGTGGAGTGCCAATGTCACCGTCCACCGCGAGGCGCGGGGCCATAGCGGTGCGACGCTGATGCGCAGCGCGGGACAGGACGGCGTGATCGAGGGCAGTCGTCCGGGCTGGTGCAGCACCAACCGCACCGCGATTGCGCAGGACGTCGCCCGGCGTCAGGACGCGGTGCACGACCACCTTCAGGCCGTGGCGCAGGAAGATCATGGTGTTCTGCGCGCCGAGATGGATCGCCTCCATCCCGATACGCGCGCGGGATGACCCTTAAAGGAAGATATGTTCCAAGATGACGTTTCGTGAACTGACCCTGGGTGCCGCTGCGGGCGTCACCGTCGCGCTGGCGGCGGCTTCGCCCACACGGGCCCAGGAACGGCCCGCTCTGGGTGTCGAACTGAACAGCGACGAGAATCGCCGCGGGCTGAGCTGGAGCGGGGGGCGGGTATCGCCCTCCGCCGACATCTATGCCAGCCAAGGGGTATTCGAGGCGAGCGGCCGGATCGTGGCGCTTCGCGACTCGGACCGGCATGGCGGCGCGGATGTGGTGGGCGACCTGAGCGCGGGCGCGTCGACGACGATCGGGCTGGTCACGGTGCGCGGACGCGTGACCGGCCATTTGTTCGGCGGTGCGGGTTTCGACGCCGATTATGTCGAGCTGGGTGGCTCGGCGGCCTATACGCTGGGGCCGGTCCAGCTCGACGCGGGGGCGGACTATGCGCCGATCCAGGACGCGATCGGCGGCGACAATCTGTATGTCCATGCCGGGGCGCAGGCGGGCATACCGGGTACGCCCTGGACCGTACTGGCCGGCATTGGCCATTCCTCCGGCAAGACCAACGATCCGCGCCGCGCCGCGCGGCTGCGGCCCGGCGGCGACTATGCCGACTGGCGGCTGGGAGTGGAGCATGTGACCGGACCGGTGACCTTGGGTCTCGACTATGTCGGGACCGACGTGTCGGAGCGGGCGGCATCGTCCTTCCTGCTCGCGGATGCGCGCCATTCGGGCGATCGGATCGTCGGCCGGGTGCGCTTCAGCTTCTAAATCGTCGCAGGCGCTCACCCCGGGCACGCCCCTCCCCCCTGGCTGGCGGAGGGGCTTTTCACACCAACCCCATTTCCCGCAGGCTGACGACCTTGCCGTCCGCCAGGATCAAATGGTCTAGCAGTACCATGTCCAGCGCCGCCAAGCCCTGTGCCAGCCGCCGGGTCAGCGCCAGGTCGGCGGCGCTGGGGCGCGGATCGCCATCGGGGTGGTTGTGCGCGATCAGCACCGCGCCAGCCCCCAGCAGGATCGCGTCGCGGGCGATCCGCGCGACCGGGACCGTCACCGAATCACCGCGCCCCGCGACGTGGCGCAAGCCCAACAGCATCCGTTCCGAACCCAGATAGGCGATTGCCATCGCCTCCTGCGCGCCGCGATCCAGTCCGCCGAACAGGTTCAGCGCATCCTGACGCGTCTGAACCGACAGGGTGGGATGGGGTAAGCGGGACACGACCAGTCCTGCCGTGCGTCGTGAACCGATGCACGTCCGGCGAGGTTCGTTTCCGTTCCATTTGCTTGGCGCGGACGGCGCACGGCGCTAGGGCCGGGCCATGCGGCAATATCTCGACCTCATGGACCGGGTGCTGACCCAGGGCGCCCGCCAGATGGACCGGACCGGCACCGGCACGCTGTCGGTCTTCGGCCATCAGATGCGATTCGATCTGGCCAAGGGCTTTCCGGTCCTGACCACCAAGAAGCTCCACCTGCGCTCGATCATCGTCGAGCTGTTGTGGTTCCTGCGCGGCGACACCAATGTCCGCTGGCTGCAGGATCGCCGGGTGAGCATCTGGGACGAATGGGCTAACGAGCAGGGCGATCTCGGCCCGGTGTATGGCAAGCAGTGGCGCGACTGGGCGACCGCGGACGGCCGCCATATCGACCAGATCGCCGAGCTGGTCGAGCAGATCCGCACCCAGCCCGCCTCGCGCCGCCAGATCGTGTCGGCGTGGAACCCCGGCGACCTGCACGCCATGGCGCTGGCCCCGTGCCACTGCCTGTTCCAGACCCATGTCGCGAACGGCCGCCTGTCGTTGCAGCTTTATCAGCGCTCGGCCGACATCTTCCTGGGCGTGCCGTTCAACATCGCCTCCTATGCGTTCCTGACGCACATGCTGGCGCAGCAATGCGACCTGGAGGTGGGCGAGTTCATCTGGACCGGCGGCGACTGCCACCTCTACCTCAACCACCTGGAGCAGGCGCAGACCCAACTGGGTCGCGAGCCGGGCGCGCTGCCGCGCCTGGAAATCCTGCGCCGTCCGCCGGCGATCGACGGTTACGAGCCGGAGGATTTCGTGCTGCACGACTATGTCGCGCAACCCCATATCAAGGCGCCGGTCGCGATATGATCGTGCTGATCCTCGCCCGCGCGACGAACGGGGTGATCGGCCGCGACGGCGGCCTGCCCTGGCACCTGCCCGCCGATCTGAAGCGGTTCAAGGCGCTGACCATGGGGCGGCCGATGATCATGGGCCGCAAGACCTTCGACAGCTTTCCCGCGCCGTTGCCCGGGCGGCGGCACATCGTCCTGACCCGCGACCGCGATTGGCAGGCCGCAGGTGCGGAAATCGTCCACGACAGGGATGCGGCGCTGGCACTGGCGGGGGAGGGCGAGGTGTTCGTCATCGGGGGAGCGGAAATCTTCGACATGTTCCGCGACCGTGCCGATCGCCTCGAACTGACCGAGGTCGAGGCGGCTCCCGAGGGCGACACGATCGTCGCGCCTTTTCACGGCTGGCGCGAAGTTGCGCGCAAGCATCATCCCGCACAGGATGGTCGCCCGGCCTATTCCTTTGTGACGTTGCTACGCCAACGCTTCTGAGGCGATGCTAAAACGCATTAACAATATTCTGAAAATTTTGTCCTCATCTGATCTTCATTTGCCTGTCGAAGGGCCGTAAGGTTCGTCAAAACGAGGAAAGCGGCATCAGACCCTGTTCCTCTGGCGAGCGGATCGGGCAAGAATGGTCATGGATTGGGAATCCGAGGGGCAGAGTCGGCCGAGCATCGACCCTCCCGGTCTTTTCGACGCTAGTCGAGAGGCGCTGACCTTCCTCGACAGCCACCGCTTGGCGCGGACCACCAACAGCTATGCGATGGCGCTCCAGGCGGTGCTGCATCCTTATGGCCCGCTGGGGCTGGAAGTGGCTCGGCGGACCGATGGCGGCATCCGCCTGACCGAGCAGGACGTCCGCGACCTGGTGCCGCTGGTCCGCGAGCATGAGACGACCGAGCGGCGACACGACCGGACGCAGATGGCGCGCGAGCTGGGCGACCAGGCCGAACAGCTGGAATCGCTGACCTTCGATGCGCGCCAGATCACCAGCGGCTTTACCACCCAGGTCGCGGCCCTGTCCCACGCCCATCGCGGCAGCAACGATCTGGGCCCCGATGCGGGGGCGGTGGCGCTGCTGCTGGAACAGCTGATCGCGCGCATCTCCAAGACCGAGCGCGATCTGGAAGAGCTGGCAGGCAATGTCGCGGCGCTGCGCACGCGCATCGACGCGGTGCCGCAGAATGACGATGTCGACCAGCTGACCGGGGTGACGAGCCGCCACGGTGCCCGCGCGCTGGTGGAGTCGCTGGCCAGCGATCCGCATGGCTATGTCGTCGCGGCGTGCAGCCTGGACGATCTGGACGGCATCAACGATCGTTACGGACGCCCGGTCGCCGACAATGTCCTGCGCGCCTTCGTCGCCACGTTGCGCCAGACCTGTGAGGGGGCCGAGATCGTCCGCTGGCAAGGCAATCTGTTCGTCATCGTGATGCGCGGGCGGCCGCTGTCGATGGTGACGGGCATGATCGAGGATGCGCGGGGCGCGATGCAGGCCCGTACGTTGCGCCTGCGCGGATCGGGCGAGCCGATCGGCGTGGTGACCATGTCGGGCGGTGTCGCGGTCGGCATCGGCGTGCCGATGGAGGAAACCTTTCACAAGGCCGAGTCGCTGCGCCAGCTGGCGGTCGAGGGGATCGGCAACCGCGTGCTGTCGCGCGCCTAGCCAATTCGGCGCGGCCTGTTATAGCGCGGCCCATGCAGCGTGTTGACGGCGCGGGGCCCATCCCGGCGCATCTGGCGGGCGGGATCGTCGCGCTGGGCAATTTCGATGGTTTCCATCTGGGGCATCAGGCGGTGGTCGGTGCCGCCGTCGCCCGTGCGCGTGCCGAAGGGCGGCCCGCGCTGGTCGCCACTTTCGATCCGCATCCCATCCGCTATTTCCGGCCCGACGCCGCGTCCTTCCGCCTGACCACGCTCGACCAGCGCGAACGGCTGTTCGCCGCGGCTGGGGTGGATGCGATGGTGGTGTTCGGCTTCGACGCCGAACTGGCCGCCCTGTCGGCGGAGGATTTCGTGCAGGCGCGGCTGTTGGGCAGCCTGCGGGTCGGCGGCGTGGTCACGGGCGAGGACTTCACCTTCGGCCGCGCGCGCAGCGGCGACGTGAACGCGCTGCGCGCCTGGGGGCGGGCACACGGCTTTTCGACCGATGCGGTCGCGCCCGTCATGCTGGACGGCGAGACGATCTCGTCCAGCCGGATTCGCACCGCGCTGACCACGGGCGACCCCGAGACGGCGGCGCGGCTGCTGACCCGGCCGTTCGCGATCGAAGGGGTGGTGCAGCATGGCGACAAGCTGGGCCGCACCATCGGATATCCGACCGCCAATCTGGACATGCGCCAATATCTGCGCCCCGCCTATGGCATCTATGCGGTGCGTGGGACCCTGGACAATGGGCGGGTGCTCGACGGTGCCGCCAATCTGGGCATCCGGCCCCAGTTCGACCCGCCCAAGGAATTGCTGGAGCCGCATTTCTTCGACTTCGGCGGCGACCTGTACGGACAACGCCTGTCGGTCGAGCTGATCGCCTATCTGCGGCCCGAGGCGAAGTTCGACTCGCTCGATGCCTTGATCGCGCAGATGGACGCCGACTGCGCACGTGCGCGGGACATACTCGCCCGGATACCGGCGGCGCATAATCCGGCATGACGTGTTAACCTAAAGTCGCTAAGGGCCTGTCCCCTATGAGCGACGCGCCCGATTACCGCGACACCGTCTTCCTGCCGAAGACCGATTTCCCCATGAAGGCGGGGCTTGCCGCCAAGGAACCGGCGATCCTGGATCGCTGGGCCCGGATGGGGCTGTACGACCGCCTGCGCCGCGAGCGCGAGGGGCGTGAGCGGTTCATCCTGCACGACGGCCCGCCCTATGCGAATGGCGACATCCACATGGGCCATGCCCTCAACAAGGTGCTGAAGGACATCATCGTCCGTTCGCAGACCTTGCTGGGCAAGGACGCGCCCTATGTCCCGGGCTGGGACTGTCACGGCCTGCCGATCGAGTGGAAGGTCGAGGAGGCGTATCGCGCCAAGAAGCTGAACAAGGACGAGGTGCCCGTCGCGCAGTTCCGCGCCGAGTGCCGTGCCTATGCCGACACCTGGGTCGGCACGCAAAAGGCGCAGTTCGAGCGGCTGGGCATCATGGGCGACTGGGCCAACCCCTATCTGACCATGACCTATGACGCCGAGGCGGTGATCGCGGGCGAACTGCTGAAGTTCGCCGAGTCGGGCCAGCTTTATCGCGGTGCCAAGCCGGTCATGTGGTCGCCGGTCGAAAAGACCGCGCTGGCCGAGGCCGAGGTCGAATATGAGGATATCGTCTCGACCCAGATCGATGTCGGGTTCGAGATCATATCCTGTCCCGAATATCCCGATCTGGTCGGCGCGCTGGCGGTCATCTGGACGACGACCCCCTGGACGATTCCGGTCAACCAGGCGCTGAGCTATGGCGAGGCGATCGATTATCTGCATTTCGAGTGCGACGGCCGCCGCTACCTCGTCGCCGAGCCGCTGCTGCCCGCCTTCACCAAGCGCACCGGCATTGCGATGAAGACCTTCCTTGCGCTGGTGAAGGGCCCGGTGCTGGAGGGGGCGACCGCGAAGCACCCGATGCACGCGCTGGGCGGCTTCTTCGCCAAGCCCCGTCCGTTCCTGGCGGGCGATTTCGTAACGACCGAGGCGGGTACGGGTCTGGTCCACATGGCTCCCGATCATGGCGAGGACGACTTCCTGCTGTGCAAGGCCAACGGCATCGACCCGGTCTTCGCGGTGCAGGGTGACGGCACCTATCGTCCCGACTGGGCATGGCTGGGCGGCCAGGGCAGCGTTATCAACAAGAAGTTCGTCGCCGCCGACGGCCCGATCTGCTCGGACCTGCGCGAGGCCGGTGCGCTGCTGTCCGCCTCGGACGATTTCCAGCACAGCTATCCGCATAGCTGGCGCTCCAAGGCCAAGGTCATCTTCCGCGCCACGCCGCAATGGTTCATCCCGATGGACCGCGCCGATGCGACGTTGGTGCCGGAGATGGCAATGGCGAGTGTCGACCCGATCTCGGGTGTGACGCCGCTGTTGACCCTGCCGCTGGGCAATGGCGCGACGCTGCGCGAAACCGCGCTCGATGCGATCGAGCGGACCCGCTGGGTGCCCGAGCGCAGCCGCAACCGCATCCGCGCGATGGTCGAGGGACGTCCCGACTGGGTCATCAGCCGCCAGCGCGCCTGGGGTGTGCCGATCGCGCTGTATGTGAACCGCCAGACCGGCGAGTATCTGACCGACAAGGCGGTCAACGCCCGCATCCTTGACGCCTTCCGCGCAGGCGGGGCGGATGCGTGGTTCACCGCCGATCACCAGGCGCTGCTCGGCCCCGACTATGACATCGCCGATTATGAGCCGGTCAACGACATCCTTGACGTCTGGTTCGACTCCGGCTCGACCCACGCCTTCGTGATCGAGGCACGCTATGGCGAGGGCACGCGTGCGAACCTGTATCTGGAGGGTTCGGACCAGCATCGCGGCTGGTTCCAGTCGTCGCTGCTCGAATCCTGCGGCACGCGCGGCCGGGCACCGTATGACGCGGTGCTGACCCACGGCTTCGCGCTCGACGGGCAGGGACGGAAAATGTCCAAGTCGCTGGGCAATGTCGTCGATCCGCTGAAGATCATCGGCGAGTCGGGCGCAGACATCCTGCGCATCTGGACCGCCTCGACCGATTATTTCGAGGATGTCCGCATCGGCAAGGAGGTGCTCGCCACCGCCTCGGACAGCTATCGCAAGCTGCGCAACACCTTCCGCTACATGCTCGGCGCGCTCGACGGGTTCGGCGAGGAGGAGCGCATCTCGTTCGACGCGATGCCCGAGCTGGAGCGTTATGTCCTTGCGCGTCTGACCGCGCTTGATACCGAGCTGCGCCGTGCGGCCGACGCCTATGAGTTCAACCGTTATCTCCGCGCGCTGACCGATTTCGCGAACGAGGACCTGTCGGCCTTCTTCTTCGATATCCGCAAGGACTCGCTGTACTGCGACGCCGCGACCGATCCGAAGCGTCGCAGCTATCGCACCGTGCTCGACATCCTGTTCCACGCGCTGGTCCGCTATGCCGCGCCGATCCTGTGCTTCACTGCCGAGGAAGTGTGGCAGTCGCGCTTCCAGTCGGAGGATGGCTCGGTCCATCTGCTCGAATGGCCGGAACTGCCGCAGCTGGGCGAGGACGAGGCACTGATGGCGCGCTGGACCGAGATCCGCTCCTTGCGCGCGCAGGTGACCGAGGCGATCGAGCCGCTGCGCCGCGAAAAGACCGTGCGCTCGTCCAACGAGGCCGAGGTGACGGTGCCGTCGCTGCCGCTCGAGCCGCACGCGCTGGCCGAGGCGTTCATCGTCGCCGATGTGAGCATGGCCGACACGGTCTCGGTGACCCGGACGACCAAGCACAAATGCGGCCGCTGCTGGCGTCACCTGCCCGATGTCGCGGCGGATGGTGAGCTGTGCGGGCGCTGTGCCGAGGTGGTCGCTCATGGGTAATCTGCCCCGGCGGGGCCTGGCGACGGCGCTGGCGCTGTTCCTGGTCGACCAGATCATCAAATGGGCGATCACCGGGCCGATGGGCCTGCGCGCGCTGGGTGACGTGCGAGAGATCCTGCCGATCTTCAACCTGCGCTTCGTGCCCAATTACGGCATTTCGCTGGGTCTGCTCACCGCCGACAGCAACGCCTCGCGCTGGGCGCTGGTCGCGATGACCGGGGCGATCGCGCTGGCGGTGGCCTTCTGGATGACGCGCGAGCGCAACCCGGTCGACCAGGTCGCGCTGGGCTGTGTGCTGGGCGGGGCGCTGGGCAATATTCTCGACCGGGTGCGTTTCGGCTATGTCGTCGACTTCGCCGATCTGCACTTCGGCGAGTGGCGTCCCTTTTTGGTCTTCAATGTCGCTGATGCAGCGATTACGATAGGCGTTCTGGTTCTGCTGGCGCGCGCGCTTCTCGTGCGCGACCGGCCCGCTCCCGTGGAGAAGAGCAATGCGTAAGTTGGTGCCCGTCATCGCAGGTCTGTCCTGCGCCGCGTTGCTGACGGGATGTGGGGCCGGGCGCGGTCTCGATCGCGATCGTCCCGACGAGTTCGCCGTCGCGCGGCAGCCCTCGCTCATCATCCCGCCCGACTTCGCGCTCGTCCCGCCCCAGCCGGGTGCGGCCCCGGTGCAGACGCGCGGCGGTCAGCAGCAGACGCTCGACGCGCTGTTCGGCGGTCAGGCGGCGCGCAGCCAGTCGGAATATAGCCTGGTCCAGAATGCCGGGGCGGACACCGCCGATGCGGGCATCCGCTCCTCGGTCGGCGATCCCGCCACGAACGTCGTCGACAAGGGTGCGACCACCCGCGACATCGTCGCCGCTCCCGAGGGCGACGGCCAGGACGCACGCGCCGCGACCAAGTAAGCGTCTTACGACGATTTGGGAAAAGGGCCGGGGGCGGATCGCCCGACCGGCCCTTTTTCTTTGGGGACGTCCTGTGCAAGGAAGGCTGACGGAAGGACACCTCGCTGGAGTGTGATCCACCTGCCCTGAACTCTTGCCTTACCATCTTGGCGGATGGCCGGGGGCCAGTTGCGAAGGCTTCAGCGATGAAGCGTAGTGGATCATCACAACCTCATCCCCAACTGGACCCCGGCCTCCGCCGGGGTGGTGCTTCCGCTTGGCTGGATCAAACTCTACCGGCGACACCCCTCCGTCAGGCTCGGCACCTGCCACCTCCCCCGACAGCGGCGAATATCCTTCCTACGACGTCGGGACCCCGCCTTCTCCGCCTCGGCCCCCGGTAGCGGGGCCCATTGTGAAACGGATTCGGTCGACGCAGCCGGTAAACCCTTGCGGCGTCGCGGGCAGCCGTGCGGCCCGCAGCATCGCGATCGCCTGGTCGCCGAAATCGGCCGAGGGCTGGGCATCGATCACCGTCCAGTTGCCCGTCTCGCCCCACGAGGCGACGTCATAGCGGATCACCGCCCACCCTTCGATCGCGCGGCGGCGATAGGGTTCGGGAAAGCGCAGCTGCGGCGGTACGGCCCAGCCATGCTTGTCGGGGCAGTTGCCCTCGACCTTGGTGGTCCGGATCGCCTCGGGCATGTCGGGGGCGGGCAATGTCGCCGCCTCCTTCCAATAGGGATAGAGGCACCCCGACCGCGCGCCCTTGGTAAAGCGGGAGGCGCGGATCGCCTTCACTCCGGCGGCATCGAGCGCGCGGTTGCCGGTCCCGGTCAGGACGCTCGCCCCCTTCACCTTGCCCGCGGCATCCACGTCGTAGCGGATCATCGACCAGTCGCGCACACCGGGTGTCGCGGGGATGGCGGCGAAGTCCGGGAAATGCCGTTCCAGCGGCTGTGGCTGGGGGTTTTCCATGCAGTCGCCCGCGCCCTGCCGAATCCGCTCCCACCCCGTATCCGGCAGTCGCCCCGACAAGGGATGGACCGAATAGGACATCAACTCGTCCAGGGGCGCCCCGGCGAGCGGACTCTGGCGCATGGTATAGGTGATCGTGCAGTTCGTGTGCGGTGCCTGTGCGGCAAAACGGCTGGCGGTCAGCGCGGGCGCCAGGTCCTCGCCGAAGGGGACGGCGCCCTTGGTCTCGCGCGTGATCGAGACGGGGCGGCCGCTGGCGTCGATCGCGAAGCGCAGGCTGACGTCGTGCGTGTCCGGACCGGAGCTCCAGCCCAGCTGGTTCCAGGGCCGCCGAATCATCTGTGCGCTGACGACGGCACCGTCGCACCGCGCCTCGCCTGGTTCCCAGCGCAACAGCGTGCGCGCGCTGGACACGCTGACGATCGGCGGGGGCGGCGGCGCGACGGCCTGGACTGGTCGGGCGGCGACGGGCGAACCCGAGACGATGGGCAGGGCCAGCAGGGCGGTCAGGTGCGGAAATCGGATCATCGCGCGCTCCGGAGGGACAGACGCTATCGGCGGGGTTGCCGATCCGAACGGCAGCCTATGGCGGCCGGGCCAAGGAAGCGAGCCGGTTTTTTGCGGAATGAAAAGGGCGGCACCGTCGCCGGCACCGCCCCTTCATCCCCGAAAGGCTATGTACCTTTTAGAAGGCGGCGGTCAGCGAGAAGACCACCGTCGCATCCGAAATCGGCGCGCCGCCGGCCACCTGGCCCTGCGAGAAGTTCGGCTGGATATAAGCCGCCTTGGCGCGGGTGATGTCGGTGTCGATGTACGAGACGTTGAAGGTCAGGTTCTTGTACACCGCGACATCGGCGCCCAGCGACCAGTCCCAATAGCTGCCGGTCGGCGACAGGCTGGTGCCGTTGGGGCCCAGGCCCGGATTGCCCTTCGAATAGCCGATATGCGCCTTGGCGGTGATCGGCGTGTTCGGAATGGCGGCCGCGCCGTCACCGGTCAGGTAGATATTGTCCCAACGCTGGCCACGGCTGAACGAAGTGTTCGAGAAGTTGCCGAGCGAGGTCTGCTTGGGCGCGTAATAGGCACCGGCGGTCAGCGTCGCGGGGCCCGCCGTGCCCGACACGCGGCCGAAGAATTCGACGACGTCGGTTTCGGAGGCACCACCCGGATAGGTGTACCAGGTGACGCCGACATCGGCGGTCGCGTTGCCATAGGTGTGCTTGTACCCGGCAATGCCGTCCAGCTCCATATTGGCGCCGCCGAACGTGCCCCAGCCCGCCAGGTTCGACGCGAAGGTGCCGATGTAGAAGCCGCTCTCGTGCGAGACCGTCAACGCGGCCTGGACGGCGGCATTCTTGTTGGTCTGCGACACGCCGCGCAGGCGATAGTCGGTCAGGATGGCCGCGCTACCGCTAACCGTGATCGCCGAAGGCGGCGCGGTGTCGGTGGCACCGCTGTCCTGCGCGAAGGCGGGCGTGGCGGCAACCAGCGAAAGGCCGCTGAGGAGAAGTGTGGAGAAGCGCATCGTTTCCCTTCCAAACCGGAAATTCGATGTTCTCACCTGCATTCCCGCAACCGGTGCGGCTTCTGTCATGTCGGGTGAAACCCGGCGAACCGTCTGCCGTTGCGAGGCTCAAGGGAATGGCAGCGCATGGTGCGCTGCACAAGCATAATCTAACCCATGATGACTTTTCGGTGACGCGATGTTGCGCGCCGGGCACAGGTCAGGTGCCAAGATTGCCGTGACGCTCGGTGCCCGGCAGCGAGCGGATATGGATGTCGCGCTGCGGATAGGGCAGGCCGATGCCATGGTCCTTGAACAGGAACCACAGCCGGTTGAGCACGTCCGACCGGACATTGCCGACACCGCTTTCGGGGTCGCTGATCCAGGCCAGGATCTCGTGCTGGAGCGAATGCTCGCCAAAGCTCATCAGCCAGACATTGGGCTTGGGACTCTTCAGGACGCGCGGCGATTCGCGGGCGGCGCGCAGCATCAATTCCTGGGCAAGCTTCAGGTCGGCGTCATAGGCGATCGAGACGGGGATGCGGACACGTACGTTGCGGTCGGAATAGGACCAGTTCTCGACCTCCTGCGTCATCAGATTCTCGTTGGGAATCAGATGTTCCTTGCCGTCGCGGGTGATGATCGAGACGGCACGCACGCCGATCTTGTTCACCCAGCCGATCTCCTCGCGCAGCGCGATGACGTCGCCCGGCTTGATCGACCGGTCCATCAGCAGGATGATGCCCGCGATCAGGTTGCCGATCGTCTTCTGCAGGCCGAACCCGATCGCCAGGCCGAAGCCGCCCGAAAACAGCGCCAGGCTGGTCAGGTCGATGTCGAGCAGGTCGATCGCGAAGAAGAAGGCGATGACGACGATGCCGATGCTGGCCAGCTTTTGCGCCAGAAGCTTCTGCGTCGGGTCGAGGCCGCGGGCGTGGCCGATCCACTGTTCGGTGATCCGCGTGACCGCGCGGGTCAGCGCCAGGATGGCGACCACGGTGACGAGCATCGTGACCAGCAGCATGACCGAAAAGCGTCGGCTGCCGACGGTGAAGCCGATCTGCTCGGCCAGCCGGGTGACGGGGCCCAGCCCGCCGATCTCGCGGCTGAAGAGCGCGACGAAGCAGACGCTCGCGAACACCCAGGCCAGCCAGCGCGCCAGGCCCAACCCGCGCAGCAGCTGGAACCCCGCCTTGGCGACCGACAGGCCCAGCGCCAGCCCGATCGGAAACCCGCCTAGCGGCTCCCAGGGCCATAGCTCGCCCAGCGTCAGCAGCAGCAGCCCGGCGGTCAAATGCCGGGTGATCGCGCAGATGCGGGCGTGCAGCGTGTCGCCCTGTCCGATCGCGAATCGCTGCATCATGGCGACGAGGCGCGGCCCCAGCCTGCGCCCCGCCAGCACGCCGCCCGCCAGCATGACGAGCGTCAGGGCGCAGGCGATCGCCGCCTCGATGGCCTCGGCACGGGTCGGCAGTTCGATGCCGCTCGCCTGAAGCCATTCGAACAAGGTCATCCGCGCGCGGCCCGGAAGCGGGCGAGGCCCCGGTCGAGATCGGCGATCAGGTCGTCGGTGTCCTCCAGGCCGATCTGCAAGCGGACCAGCGGCCCGGCGAACTCGCGCTTGGTGACGCTGCGATAGCGGTGCGGGTCGGCGGGGATCGCCAGGCTCTCATAGCCGCCCCAGCTGAACCCCAGGCCGAAATGCGCCAGCCCGTCGAGCATCGCGGTGCGGGCCGCGTCGTTACCACCGTCGAGAGCGAAGGCGAACAGCCCGCTCGACCCCAGGAAGTCGCGCGCGAAAATCTCATGACCGGGGCAGGAGGGCAGGGCGGGGTGCAGCACCTGCGCCACGCCCGGCTGCTCGCCAAGCCATTTCGCGATGGTCAGCGCGCTCTGCTGGTGATGGGCGAGGCGGACGCCCATGGTGCGCAGGCCCCGACTGCCCAGATAGGCGTCGTCGGGGCTGGCCACCTGGCCCAGCTGGAAACTGGTGTCGCGCAGCGCCGCCCAGTGCGAGGGGGCGGCCGTCACCGATCCCAGCATCGCGTCGGAGTGGCCAACCACATATTTGGTGCAGGCCAGCACGGTCAGGTCGACGCCCTTCCCGATCGCCGGGAAGAACAGCGGCGTCGCCCAGGTATTGTCGAGGATCGTGGTGATGCCATGCTGCTTGGCGACGGCGACGATGGCGGGAATATCCTGCACCTCGAAGCTGAGCGAGCCGGGGCTTTCGAGGAAGATGACCTTGGTCGCCGGACCGATCAGCTCGGCGATCCCGGCCCCCACCAGCGGGTCGTAGAAGCGCGTCGTGATCCCCATGCGGGCCAGCAATCCGGTCGCCAGCCCGCGCGTCGGGTCATAGGCGCTGTCGACCAGCAGCAGCTCGTCGCCCGGCGACAGCACCGACAGCAGCGCCGCCGCGATCGCCGCCACGCCGGACGGATAAAGGAACGTCGCTTCCGCACCGGGCTCCAGGTTGGTCAGCGCGTCCGCCAGCGACCATTGGGTCGGCAGGCCCTTGCGGCCGTAGAACAGCTTTTCGTGCAGGTCGCCCGCACCGGTGGCGCGCATATGCGCGACATTGTCGTACAGCACCGTCGAGCCACGCCAGACGGGGACGTTGACCACGCCCTTCGTCCATTCCGCGCGGCGGCCCGCCTGGACCAGACGGGTGGCGGGCTTGATGGGCAGGTCGTTGTCGGTCATCGCGGTCAAACGTCTTTCGCTTTGGGGGTGCTGGGGTCGGAACCCCATTCGGTCCAGCTGCCGTCATAGACCGGCATCATCCCGCCGATCCGCTCCGCTCCGAAGGCCAGGACGCACGCCGTGATGCCCGAGCCGCAGGTGGCGACCATCGGCTTGGTCGGATCGATGCCGGCGGCGGCAAATTCGGCGGCGATGGCGTCAGGGGATTTCCAGCGGCCATCGTCCTCGAACAGCCTGGAATAGGGCAGGTTCAGCGCACCGGGAATATGGCCGGGCTCGACACCGGGGCGCGGCTCGGGCTCGGTGCCGGCGAAGCGGCCGGGCGAGCGGGCGTCGACGATCTGAGCATCGCCCGCCTCGACATGGTCACGGACTTCGCGCAGGCTGCGCACGCGGGTGAGGTCGACATGGGCGATAAACAGCCCCGGCGTCGCGCACGCCTCTGGAACCCCTCGCTCGACCGGCAAGCCAGCGTTCTGCCATGCCCCGAGCCCCCCGTCGAGCAAAGCGACAGACTCGGCGCCGAACAAAGTCAGCAGCCACCACAAGCGTGTCGAGCAGTGGGAGGGCGCATTGTCATAGATCACGATTCGATCGGCGTGGCCGATACCGGCCGTGCTCATCATATGCGCGAAGGCATCCGATTGAGGCACGGTCATCGGCAGATCGCTTTCCGGATCGGCCAGCGATGGCAGCGGCAGGAATCGGGCGCCGGGAATATGGGCCGTCTCATAGGTTATACGGGCCCGCTCGCCGCTGGGGTCGTCGAGGAAGTAAGTGACGTCGACGATGCGGACGTCGTCGTCGCCAGCGATGGCGGCGAGGTCTTCCGGGGTGATGAGTGGCGGCATCTTGGGGCTCCTCGGTCGGTAGGTCCGTACCTAGGCGCGTTGGGGGCGGGGTCGCAAGCGGGGGCGCGGCAAGCGCCTCTGTCAGGCGGGAGGGGGTGGGGACATCAGGGAGGCCTATCCCAAACCCCGTTCAGCCTGAGCGAAGTCGAAGGCCAAGAGAATTCTGCTATTCCAGCCCCTTCAGATACCGTGCCGCCTGCGCCCGCACCGCCTTGCGATCCGCCTCCGCCATCCGGTTCCAGTTGCGATACGCCATCGCCATCCGGACATTCCCTTCGAACCGCTCTTCGTGCCGCGCCAGGAAATCCCAATAGAGCGCGTTGAACGGGCAGGCGTCCTCGCCGACCCGCTGCTTCACGTCGTAGCGGCAATGCCCGCAATAATCGGACATGCGGTTGATATAGGCCCCGGACGATACGTACGGCTTGGAGGCGATGATGCCTCCATCGGCGAACTGGCTCATGCCGACGACATTGGGCAGCTCGACCCATTCATAGGCGTCGATATAGATTTCCAGATACCAGCGATGCACCTCCGCCGGGTTCGCGCCGATCAGGATGGCGAAATTGCCGGTCACCATCAGCCGCTGGATATGATGCGCGTGCGCGGTGTCGAGCGTCTGGCCCAGCGCCTCGGCCATGCAATGCATGTCGGTCTCGCCCGTCCAGTAGAAGCCGGGCAGCGGCCGGTTCGCGCGCAGGAAGTTGCGCTCCGCATAATCCGGCCCGACATGCCAGTAGAGCCCGCGCACATATTCGCGCCAGCCGATGATCTGGCGGATATAGCCCTCGACGGAATTCAGGCTGACCCGCCCGTCCTCATATTCGCCTTCCGCCATCCGGCACAGCTCCAGCGGATCGAGCAGGCCGGAGTTGATGTAGGGTGACAGGACCGAGTGCCATAGCTGATGCTGCCCGGTTAGCATCGCATCCTGATAGTCGCCGAATTTGGGCAGGGCGTGCGCCATGAACGCCTCGGCCTGGGCGCGTGCGTCCTCGGCGGTGACGGCATAGGCGAAGCCGTCGAGCGAACCGGGGTGATTGTCGAAGCGCGCGGCGACCTGCGTCAGGACATCGCGGGTGATCTTGTCGGGCGCGAAGGCCAGCGGTTCGGGCGGCTTGTCCTTCTTCGGCGCGGGCTTGCGGTTTTCGGCGTCGTAGTTCCACTTGCCGCCCTCGGGCTTGTCGCCCTTCATCAGCAGGCCGGTCTTGCGCCGCATCAGGCGATAGAAGAACTCCATGCGGAGTTCCTTGCGGTCCTTCGCCCAGTCCTCGAACTCGGCCTGGGAGGCGATGAAGCGGGTGTCGGGGCGGATATCGACGGGGACGGCGAACATCGTCTCCCACGCCTCCAGCATCGCGGCGACCCGCCACTCGCCCGCTTGCGTCACGACGATGCGGTCGGGCGAATGCCGCTCCACCGCGCGGGCAACCTCGCCGGTGAAGCTGCCCGCATTGTCCGGATCGTCCAGCTTCACGTAATCGACGCGCCAGCCGGCCTTTTCCAGCGCCTCGGCATGATGGCGCATGGCGGACAGGATATAGGCGATCTTCGCCTTGTGGTGGCGGACATACCCCGTCTCGTCGTCCACCTCCATCATCAGCAGGACGGTGTGTTCGGGGTCCGCGCCGTCCAATGACGAGAGATTCATCGACAATTGGTCGCCCAGAATGGGGATCAGCGTTGGCGATTTGGGCATGGCTGTCCTACAGGGCCTTTCATGAAGCATCTCGGCCAGACCAGCGCGCTGCCCGCTTCCCCGGAAGAGGCGGTGCTCGATTATGTTCCCAACCCCCGTCCCGGGCTCACCTATCTGATCCGGTTCGCGGCACCCGAGTTCACCTCGTTGTGCCCGGTGACCGGTCAGCCCGACTTCGCGCACCTCGTCATCGACTATGTGCCCGGCGAGACGATCGTCGAATCCAAGTCGCTCAAGCTGTTCCTGGGCAGTTTCCGCAACCATGCCGGTTTCCACGAGGATTGCACCGTCGGCATCGGCGTGCGCCTGTTCGAGGAAATGAAGCCCGTCTGGCTGCGCATCGGCGGATACTGGTATCCGCGCGGTGGTATTCCCATCGACGTGTTCTGGCAGTCGTCGGCGCCGCCCGCCGATCTCTGGCTGCCCGACCAGGGCGTCGCGGGCTATCGCGGCCGGGGCTGATCCCGGACCGGCGATCAAGGACGGGGCGATATCGTCCCGTTCGACCCTTCATCACGCAGGACCCCGGTTCGAAGCCGATATCGCCATCGACGCGGACGGCAACCTGTTCGGCGTGAAGGACAATTCGATCGACATGATCGATCCGACGACGGACGCCCGCGGCAACACGCTGATCCAGATCAGTCACTAGGCCGTTGGGGCAGGGGCCAAACCGCTTCAGCCCTTTACGCAACCCGCCGTGCCGTAGCGTCAACCCGTCCGATGCCCAAGTTGCGGTGCAGCAAATATGTAACACGCCCTGCAACCTTCGCCGATCATGCGGGTTGACCTTGCATGCGTGGGGCATGGTGCGGATTTGCCGCCGCCCCCGCGCCTGCAAGGACAAGCGATATGGTGGATGCGAACGGAACCGTGATTGAACGATTGGCGCTGATCGGGAACTTCCTGCCCCGCCAATGCGGTCTCGCGACCTTCACCACCGATGTCTACACCGCACTTCGTACCCGTTACCCGGATCTGGCCGTCGACGTCTATGCGATGGACGACCATCCGGGGCGCTATGCCTATCCCCCGGCGGTAACCGCCGCTATCCCGCAGCACGAGCGCAGCGCCTATCTCGACATGGCGCGCCGGATAGAGGCGAGCGGTGCCCAGGCCATCTGGGTCCAGCACGAATATGGCATCTATGGCGGTGCCGCCGGCGAGCATCTGCTGGCGCTGCTCGACCGGACGACGCTGCCCGTGATCGCGACGCTTCACACCGTCCTCGAAAAGCCGTCGGTCGACGAGCGTCGGGTGATGGAGGGGCTGCTGCGCCGCTGTACGCGCATCATCGTCATGGCCGACAAGGGCCGCGACATTCTGCAGCGTGTCTATGGCGCCGATCCGCGCCAGATCGCGATGATCCCGCACGGCGTGCCGGATCGTGCGCTGATGTCGCCCGAGGCGCTCAAGCCGCGCTTCGGCTGGGAAGGGCGCAAGGTCGTGCTGACCTTCGGCCTGCTCGCACCGAACAAGGGTATCGAGACGATGATCGAGGCGCTGCCCGCAGTCGCCGCCAATCATCCCGAACTTCTCTATGTCGTGCTGGGCGCAACCCATCCGAACCTGATCGCGCATGAGGGCGAGGCCTATCGCGATCGTTTGAAGGCGCTGGCCGAGACGCTGGGCGTCGGCGACAACATTGCCTTTGTCGATGCGTTCGTCGAGCATGACGAGTTGCTGGACTATCTTCAGGCGGCCGACATTTATGCGACGCCCTATACCAACCCGGCCCAGATCACGAGCGGAACGCTGTCCTATGCGATCGGCGTTGGCAAGGCCGTGGTTTCCACCCCTTATGTCCACGCGACCGAGATACTGGCCGATGATCACGGCGTACTCGTGCCCTTCTGCGACGTCGAGGCGTTCGCGAGCGAGATCGACCGGCTGCTGACCGACGAGACGGCCCGCAACCGCCTGTCGAGCCGCGCCTATGCGCGGGGTCGCACGATGATCTGGCCACGCCTGGCCGAAGCGGCGCTCGAGCAGTTCGGGGCGGCGATCACCGCGCGCCCGCGCCGGATCGGCAACGCCCATCAGGCCGCGATCAAGCCGCTGGCCCCCGATCTCGCGGCCGTCGAGCGGATGAGCGATTCGACCGGCATGTTGCAGCATGCCATCTATTCGGTGCCTGATCGCCGGCATGGCTATTGCATCGACGACAATGCCCGCGCGCTGATCTTCATGACGCAGGCACCGGATATCGATCCGGTCACGCGGGACAAGTGGACGACGATCTACGCCTCGTTCCTGCAATATGCCTGGAACCCGGACGCACGCCGGTATCGCAACTTCATGCGCTTCGACCGCAGCTGGTGCGAGGATATCGGTTCGGAGGATTCGAACGGCCGCACCCTCTGGGCACTGGGCGTGACGGCGCGCGATGCGCAGCTTGGCAAGCATCGCGACTGGGCACAGATGTGGTTCGATGCGACCGCTTCGCTGGCGCTCGACCTGGGTTCGCTGCGCGCGCAGGCCTTTGCGATGCTGGGTGCCGCCGCCATGCTGGAGGCACGGCCGGGGCATCAGCTGGCGCGGGCGATCCTCGAAAAGCTGCCGCCGCTGCATCTCGCGCTGCTCGAAGAGGCGCGGCGTCCCGAGTGGCAGTGGTTCGAGATCGTGCTGGCCTATGACAATGCCCGCGTACCGCAGGCGCTGATCGAGGCGGGGCGTGCGCTGGGTCGCCAGGACCTGATCGATTGCGGCATCGCGACGCTGGAATGGATCGTGTCCAAGCAGACCTCGCCAGAAGGCCGTTTCCGTGCGGTCGGCAGCGAGAGCTTCGGCCGCCCCTATGCCGAGCCGCTCCAGTTCGACCAGCAGCCGCTGGAAGCCCAGGCGACGGTCGAAGCTTGCTACTCGGCCTATCTCGCCACGCATGATTCGCGCTGGCTGGAAGAGGGCGAGCGCGCCTATGGCTGGTTCCTGGGGGTCAACGACCTCGACCTGCCGCTGGCCACCGCGCATGACGGCGGCTGCTTCGACGGATTGATGCCCACCGGCCTCAACCGCAACCAGGGTGCCGAGTCGATCCTGGCGCTCCAGCTCGCCAATTGCGCGATTGCAAGCCTTTGCCAATCCGCGTCATCCATGGCAGGAGCCGATCGTCACATCGCCTGATCCGCGCCAGCGCTTCGGGGGATGGGATGAGCGTTTTGGTTAAGATGGCGAGACAGTAGCGCGATGGACTTGTTCAACCACCGGCTGCGGCTTCATGCCGATCCTTCGCGTGTCGTGGTGCGGCCGTTTCACATTGCCTGGGGCGGCGGCAACGGCGCACCCCCCAGCCGGACCGAGCGTCTGGTCGGCGAGGTGCTGGCCATGTCGCCGCAGGAAGCGCGCGACCAGCTGGAAGCCGTGCTGAAGGATTTTGAGGCCCGGCACTGGCAGACGCGGCGCGTCTTCATGAGCCGTTATGACCAGATCGAGGATCTGCTGAAACTCGACGGAGCGCAGATCAGCGACGAGAAGCGTCAGCTGATCGGTGCGTATTTCTGCCACGAGTACAGCTATGCCGCCGCCGCGCTGATGAACCCGTCGGCGGTGCCGCATTTCGACCAGACCGGCATCCAGCCGGGGTCGCAGCGCATCCTGATGTCGATGCGTGCCGTGGGCGAGGGGCACATCTCCTCGGTCGCGTTCCGCGAGGGCATCATCAACGACCAGAACCAGCTGCGCCTGGCGCCCGAGCCCCCCTTCGCGACCGCGACCGACGTTCATGGCTGGGGCGACGAGGATATGCCGAGCGGCCCGATCACCGTCCATCGCCACCGCGACTCGACGCTCTCGGGCACCGTCATCTTCCCGATCACCCAGGCCCAGTCCAAGGGGCTGGAGGATATGCGCATCGTCCAGTTCACGCATGACGACGGCGCGATGGAATGGATCGGCACCTACACCGCCTATGACGGCTCGGGCATCCAGTCCGAACTGATGCGCACCCGCGATTTCCGCGCGTTCGACCTGGTGCCGATGACCGGCTCGGCGGCGCGCAACAAGGGCATGGCGCTGTTCCCGCGCAAGGTCGCCGGGCAATATATGATGATCGGGCGGCAGGACGGCGAAAACCTGTTCCTGCTCAAGTCCGACTCGCTGACCCATTGGGACGAGGGCGAGAAGATCCTGACTCCGGTTTTCCCATGGGAACTGGTGCAGATCGGAAATTGCGGCCCGCCCATCGAGACGGACGAGGGCTGGCTGCTGCTGACGCACGGCGTCGGCGCGATGCGCAAATATTCGATCGGCGCGGCTTTGCTCGACAAGAACGATCCGTCCAAGGTGCTGGGCCGGACGAAGCAGCCGATCCTCGCCGCCAAGGACCAAGACCGCGAGGGCTATGTGCCCAACGTCGTCTATTCCTGCGGCGCGATCCGCCACGGCGACTCGCTGTTCCTGCCTTACGGCATCGCGGACAGCTCGATCGGTTTTGCGTTCGTGAAGATCAGCGAGCTGCTGGCCGCGATGTGACGCTCCAGGCGGCGCGGGCAATCCCGCGCCGCCGCGAAGCCCCCCCTATTCCTCCCCTTGGGGAGGGGGACCATCCGAAGCATGGTGGGGGGGCCGCTATCGAGAGGGTTACACCCCTCCGTCAGGGCCGCGCCCTGCCACCTCCCCTTGCAGGGAAGGAATTGCGACTGGCGACAGGCTGACGACCTGACGCCGCGTGTACCGATACAACGCCGCCACGATGCCCAGGAACAGGATCGTCCCCCCGATCAGCGCAGGGCTGGCAAAACCCTCTCCGACCAGCGCCAGCGGCGCGTCGGAATTGGTCAGATAGACGATCCCCGCAAAGCCGACGCCCCACAGGCTTTCACCCACGATCAGCCCGGTCGCGGCCAGTACGCCCATGCGTTCGGCCGCCTCGGGGTTGGCGCTGCGCCTGGCCCAGCGGTCATAGCTATGGCCGATCACCGCGCCCAGCACGACCGGCAGCGTCGCCGACATGGGCAGATAGATACCCAGCCCCACACCCAGCGGCGGCAGGCGCATCCAGCCCAGCTTGCCGCAAATCTCGTCAGCAATGATCACGCCGACGCCGACCAGCGCCCCGACGCCGATCATCGCCCAGTTGAGGTCGCCGCCCAGCACGCCCTTGGCCAGCGCGGAGATCAGCGCGGCCTGCGGTGCGGACAGCGCATTGGGCCCGGCCCCCGGCGTGCCCGCAAATCCCAGGGTCGCGTTGAGCAGGTCGAGCACCGGCGGGATTACCAGGCTGCCGAAGATGACGCCGATGACCAAGGCCACCTGCTGCTTCCACGGCGTCGCGCCGACCAGTTCGCCGGTCTTCAGGTCCTGGAGATTGTCGTTGGAGATGGTCGCCACGCCGAACACGATGCCCGTGACGATCAGGGCATAGGCGACCAGCGCCTGCGTCGTCTCCGGCGACGTACCGCGCCCGAACAGCCCGACCAGTAACAGCGCGGCGGCCAGGACGGACAGGATGCCGATCCCCGACACCGGGCTGTTCGACGCCCCGATCAGTCCCGCCATATATCCGCACACGGCGGCGATCACGAGGCCGATAAGGAGGATGAACAGCAGCGCACCGCCGATCAGCGCGACACCCGACGCGGCGAGCGGTCCACCCGCGATCACCGACCAGAGCAGTCCCGCGATCGGCACCAGGGTCGCCAGCGCGACGGTGGCGACGATCCCGATCGGCAGATCGCGCTCACCAATCGCCAGCACCGCGCCGTCACGCCGGGCCGAAGCGGCGGCCAGTGACGAGCGGATACCGCCGATGACCGGCCCGATGATCTTCAACAGCGTCCAGATCGCCGCGACCCCGATGACGCCCGCGCCCAGGAAGCGCACGTCGCGGGAAAAGATTCCGCCCGCCCATTCGGCAACCGGCCCCGCCGACGGGGCCATGGCGGTCAGGATGGGCAGCGCCACCCACCAGCCGATCGCGATGCCCAGCAGCATGGCCAGGCCAACCGACAGGCCGACCAGATGCCCGACCCCGATCAGCGCGAAGGACAGCCCGCCCGAAATGCCGGTCGCGCCCGCGCCGGTGCGGAACCAGACGGCGGCCTCGGCCACTGCCAGCTTGGTCTGGGTCAGGATGGCGAACGCCGCCGAGGCGACGGCGTTGACGACGATCAGCCGCAGCCCGGTCGTACTCTCGGCCTCGCCCTCGCGGCTGCCCGCGCCGACCTTCAGCACTTCGGCGGCGGCGCGACCCTCCGGATAGGGAAGGTCGGTGTCGACGACGAGCGCACGGCGCAAGGGGACCGAGAACATGACGCCCAATATGCCGCCCGTCGCGGTGATCCCGGCGGTCAGCCAATAGGGAAAGCCCTGCCACCATCCGATCATGACGAGGCCGGGCAGCACGAAGATGATCGCCGCCAGCGTCCCCGCCGCCGAGGCGACCGTCTGGACGATATTGTTCTCCAAGACCGAGCTGTTCGGCAGATAGCGCAGGATCGCCATCGAGATGACCGCCGCCGGAATCGACGTGGCAAAGGTCAACCCGACCTTCAGCCCCAGATAGACATTGGCGGCGGTGAACAGCAGGGTGATGATCCCGCCCAGTGCGATCCCGCGCAGGGTCAGTTCGGCGACGGGGGCGGTGGTCGTTGGCGTACGGCTCATCCGCGCAGATGTGGCAGAGTGAAGCGCGCTCGCCTAGCGTTTCGTGTTGGAGAGGTCGGGGCTGTCCTCGGTCCTGCCGCCGCCCCTATCTTCGTTCAACCCGAGCGAAGCCAGAGCCCAAGGGATTCCCATTGTCTGAAATGCCATACCGCCCCGGCGGCCGTGGAACTGTTCACCTTGGACTCTGCAGCCGTTTTCTAGCGAGGAATATGTCGAGAGTGATCTCGAGCATCTGTTGGGTTTTGGAGGCGCGCTTTGTTCGGCGATTGAAGCGGGCGAGCATGTCGCGGAACGAGGCGTTGGACGATTCGATCAGATGCGTCTGCGCCTTGGTCTGCTGGTGTGGTTCGGGTGCGCCGATCCGCTCGAAGGCGAGGTGGTAGCGCGAGTTGGCGTCGGTGAAGATGGCGCTGATCTGGCCGACGGCAGCCTTGGCCAGGGCGTAGATGGCGGTCGCGCTTCTGACGCCGTTATCGCCCACATGATAGGCGACGACACGCCG